>NZ_JBHUDX010000124.1:0-11519 GCF_042678285.1 Streptomyces caeni | reverse complement strand
GCCATGGCTCAATCCTTTCATGGAATCGAGCCTCCACCTGACACGGGGCGGTTCACCTCCCGCACCGAGAAGGTACGAGACCTGGGAACGTGCCACCTGCTGGAGTGCGTGGACGAGGCACAGGCCGTGATGATCGCAAAGGACCGCAGGGCGGGCGCGCTGTGCTCCCGGATCGGGCAGCGGCATCTTGTGGTGGCCCCCTGCGACCCGCACGTCCCGACCCGCGCCGTCCGGCGCGAGACCGAGGGCGGGAAGGACCAGCGCGCGCTCGTCGGCAGTCGGTTCGCGCAAGTCGACGCGGCCGGGGGCGAAGCGGGCAGTGAGCCGGTCGCCGTCTCTTTCGCGCCAGCCGTCGAAGGCGCGCTTGGACGTCCGCAGGGCGGCCCGGTAGGACTCCCCGGTCCCCGCCCGAGAGGCGAGGAAGGCCAGCGCGGCGACCGTACCGTGGCCGCAGGCGGGCAGTTCCTCCCCGGCGGTGAAGAAACGCAGGCCGACCGTCGGGTGCCCGGCCCCGGTGGAATCCGGGGGAACCGGGCGGACGTAGACGGCGTACGGCGCAGTCAACCACGGTTGGCTGGAACCGCGCCGCCTACGGCGACTACTTGCCTCCACGCCGCTGCCACGTGCCGCCGACGGGCGTCTCACACGAGAGATGACAGAGAGGGGCCGCCCTCAACACGGAACACATAACCTCAGCTCACACACCCCGACGACCTCGATCGAACTGCCAATTCCACCTCTCAGTGAACCAGCAACACACCAGGCCAGCCAGCACCCCACACCCCAACAAACCCCCCTCCGGGCGTCAGCGTGTACCCGATTCTCGCGCCGGTGGAGGTGCTGCCGCTGCTGCGGTCCGGGATCGAGGGGCCGGTCAACGCCCTCGCCGGGCCGGACTACGACGGCCCCTCGCCCGCCGAGCTGGGTGAGCAAGGTGCCGCACGGGTCACGTTCGGGCCGGGGCTCCAGCGTGCGGCGACCGCCGCGCTGCGGGAGTCCGCCGCCCGGATACGGACGCGAACCGTCCTCGACCGGGCGGCGGCGTCGCGGGCCGTCACTTCGGCAGCCAGGCCTTCCAGACGTCCGGGTTGGCCTTGACCCACTTCTCCGCGGCCTTGTCAGAGCTCATCTTCTGGTCCGCGATCATCGCCGCGACCTCGTTCTGCTGGGCGTTGGTCCAGCTGAAGTTCTTCAGGAACGCCGCGGCCTTCTCGTTGTTCTTGGCGAATTCGGCGCCCAGGTATTTCTGCAGCGGGGTCTTGGCGTAGCCGCACTTCACCTTGGCCGCGTCGGCGTCGCAGCCGTCCTTGTACTCGGGCAGCTTCACCTCGACCAGGTCGATCTGGGAGTTCAGCCACTGCGGCGTCCACCAGTAGCTGATGAACGGCTTCTTGGCCTTGTAGTCCTCCTTGATCTGGGTGATCTGGGCGGCCTCGGAGCCGGCGTAGACCGTCTTGAAGTGCAGGCCCAGGTTCTTGATGAGGGCCTCGTCGTTGGTCGTGTACGACGGCGAGCCCTCCAGCAACTGGCCCTTGTCGCCGCTCTCCGCGGTCTTGAACTTGTCCGCGTACTTGTCGAGGTTCTTGTAGTCGGTGATGTCCGGGTGCTGCTCGGCCAGGTACTTCGGGATGAACCAGCCGATGTGGCCGGTCACGCCGAGGCTGCCCGCCTTGACCACGGACTTCTTGTCGTCGACGTACAGCTTGACCTTCTTCGGCGCGCCGCCCCAGTCCTCCAGGATGGCGTCGGCCTTACCGCTGTTGAGGGCGTCGAACGCGACCGACTCGTCGAGCTGGGTCAGCTTGACCTTGGTGTCGAGCTCGTTCTCCAGGATGTACTTGGCGACGGCCGCGTTGGCCTCGGCTCCGACCCACGACGGGACGGCGATGGTCACCGAGTCGGAGCTGCCGCTCGACTTGTTGTCGGTCTTGGCGGCGCCGCAGGCGCTGACGCCGGTGACACTGAGGACGACGACGGCGGCGGCGGCGCCGCGTAGCAGGCTTTTTCTGTTCATCATGAGGGTGATTTCTCTTCCTTGGGACAGGCAGGGGCGTTCCTGCGTGAACGGCTGTTCGGACCGGTGGGTACGGACGGCGGGTGAGCGGGGTACGGGTGAGAGGGCGACGCCTAGCGGGTGTCGGCCCGCTTGCTCGTGCGCTGGGTGACGCGGTCCAGTACCAGACCGAGCAGAACGATGGCGGCGCCGGAGGTCAGGCCGAGACCCAGCTGGCTCTTCTGCAGGCCCTTGACCACGTCGTAGCCGAGGGCGCCGGAGCCGACGAAGCCGCCGACGATGACCATGGCGAGCACCAGCACCACGCCCTGGTTGAGCGCGAGCATCAGCGCGGGCCGGGCCAGCGGCACCTGCACCTGGCGGATCTGCTGGAAGGTGCTGGCGCCCATGGAGCGGGCCGCTTCCAGCGTGGCGCCGTCGACCTGGCGCAGGCCCTGGGTGGTGATCCGGACGACGGCGGGCAGCGCGTACAGCACGGCCGCGGCGACGGCGGCGGCACGGCCCACGTTGAACAGGGCCACCACCGGGATCAGGTAGATGAACTGCGGCAGGGTCTGCATGGTGTCCAGCACCGGCCGCAGCATGCGTTCCAGCAGCGGCACCCGGGAGGCGACCACGCCGATGGCGAAGCCGAGGACCAGGGTGACGACGACACCCGCGAGGGCCTGCGACAGGGTGTCCAGGGAGTCGTCCCACACGTTGATGACGCCGACGCCGGCCATCGCCAGGGCGGCGGTGCACATGGCGCCCCAGCCGCCCGCGAGCAGGGCGAGTCCGGCGGCCAGCAGCACGAGCAGCCACCACGGTGTGCCGGTCAGGGCGTCGCGGATCGGGTCGAGCACCCAGGTGGTGAAGTTGGCCGCCCAGGGGCGGGTGCCGCCGAACACCGGCACGCCCTCGGCGAGGTGGCCGGTGAACCAGCCGACGGCCTTGTTGACGGGCTGCGCGAAGTCCACGGTCCATGCCTCGGGCCAGTCCGCGATGAGCAGCCGCCAGCCGGTCACCCCCACGACGACGCCGGCGCCGGCGGTCAGGGTCCAGGCCCGCCAGCCGTGCAGCCAGGGCGCGCCGTCCGGGCCCGAGCCCCCGCCGAGCCGGTCGCCGGCGATGGCGGTGGTGCGGTCCAGCCACACCGCGAGCAGCACGATGGGGATGCCCGCGGCGAGCGCGGCGCCGACGTCGACCGTGGACAGCGCGCGGAAAACCTCCTCACCGAGACCGCCGGCGCCGATCACCGAGGCGATGGTGACCATGGACAGCGCCATCATGATCGTCTGGTTGAGGCCGAGCAGGATCTCCTTGCGGGCCAGCGGCAGCCGCGCGGTCAGCAGGCGCTGCGCCGGGCTGGTGCCGAGGGACTCGGCGGCCTCCATGACACCCGGGTCGGCGCCGCGCAGACCGAGCGCGGTCAGCCGGGCCATGGGCGGGGCCGCGTAGATGACGGTCGCGATCAGCGCGGAGGCCACCCCGATGTCGAACAGCAGCACCAGCGGCAGCAGGTAGGCGAACGCCGGCATGATCTGCATGGTGTCCAGCACCGGCCGCAGGATGTGCTCGAAGCGGTCCGAGAGGCCGGCGCCGAGGCCCAGCAGGGCGCCGATGACGGCGGACCCGGCGACCGCGACCGACATCAGGGCCAGGGTCTCCATGGTGGCTTCCCACATGCCGAGCACACCGCACAGCGCGAAGGCGACGAGGGTGACGGCGGCGAGCCGCAGCCCACGCCGGTCCCGCAGGCCGCCGATCCGCCAGGACAGCAGCACGGCGATCGCGGTCACCGGGAACCAGCCGAGGCTGCGCAGCAGGTCGGTCACCCAGGAGACCGAGTCGTAGGCCCAGTTGCTCAGGTGCAGCAGGAAGTACAGGAAGACCGGGTTGGTGTCCCGGTTGTACACGACCCAGGTGTAGGCGTCGTCCAGGGGCGTCTTGACGTCGACGGTCAGCGCGTCGGGCCAGCCGCCGCTGCCCCACAGGGCGGCGGCGAGCGGTACCAACACGACCGCGGCGGCCAGCAGCGGCAGCAGCCGGCGCACCGTCGGGTGGGACAGCGGCGACAGACGGCCGGCGGTGTCCTGCTCGGCCGGTTCGACCGCTGCGGACGGCGGGGACGGCGGGGACGGGGTGGTGAGGGCACTCACGCGAACCACCCCCGGCCGTGGGAGGCGGCGTCCGGGATGCGGCGGGTCATGCGGCCACCTCCTCGCGATCCAGACCGGCGACGACGCGTAGCAGCGCGGCGTGGTCCACCTGACCCAGGCAGTGGCCGGACTCGACGACGCAGGCGGCACGGCCGGAGCGGGCGACGATGTCGATGGCGTCCGCGACGAGGGTGCCCGGGGTGAGGGTGCCGGGGTGCTCGGGGCCGCCGCAGTCGCCGGGCCGCATGGCGGTGCGCACCGTCATGACCTGCTCGCGCGGCACGTCGCGGACGAAGTCGCGCACGTAGTCGTCGGCGGGCGAGCCGACGATCTCCTCGGGGGTGCCGAGCTGCACGATCTCGCCGTCCCGCATCAGGGCGATGCGGTCGCCGACACGGAGCGCCTCGCTGAGGTCGTGGGTGATGAAGACCATGGTGCGGCCCTCGTCGTGGTGCAGGCGGATGACCTCCTCCTGCATGTTCCGGCGGATCAGCGGGTCGAGGGCGCTGAAGGGCTCGTCGAAGAGCAGGACCTCCGGGTCGGCGGCGAGCGCGCGGGCCAGGCCGACGCGCTGCTGCTGGCCGCCGGAGAGCTGCCCGGGGCGGCGCTGCTCCAGGCCGTCGTCGAGGCCGACCTTGGCGACCATCTCGGCCGCCCGCTCGCGCCGCTCGGCGCGGGACATGCCCTGGATCTCCAGGCCGTAGGCCACGTTGTCCAGGACGGAGCGGTGCGGCAGCAGGCCGAAGTGCTGGAACACCATGGCGACGCGGTGCCGGCGCAGTTCGCGCAGCCGGTTCTTGTCCATGGCGAGGACGTCCTCGCCATCGATGTCGAGGCTGCCGTAGGTCGGTTCGATGAGCCGGGTCAGGCAGCGCACCAGGGTGGACTTGCCGGAGCCGGACAGGCCCATGACGACGAAGACCTCGCCCTTGTGCACGTCGAAGGAGACGTTCCGGACGGCGGCGGTGCAGCCGGTGGCGGCACGCAGTTCGGACTGGGACAGGCGCGCGTACTCGGGGTTCCTGGGCACATGGTCGGCCTTCGGGCCGAAGACCTTCCACAGGTTGCGGACGCCGAAGACGGGTGGGGTGCCCACCGCTCCGGGGGCGTCGGCTGCGTCCGCGAGGCCAGTCCGCTTGTCGAGGTCGGGTGTGACGGGGTGGGGTGTGCCGCTCATCAGGCCTGGTTCCCTTCGCTGGTGTCGGCCAGCAGTTCGGCTGCCTTCTCGCCGACCATGAGTACGCCGATCATGGGGTTCACCGCAGGCAGGGTGGGGAAGACGGACGCGTCGACGACGCGTACGCCCTCCAGCCCGCGGACCCGCAATTCGGGGTCGACGACTGCGAGTTCGTCGTCCGCTGCGCCCATCCGGCAGGTGCCCGCCGGGTGGTAGACCGTGTGGTGCGCCTTGCGCAGGAGTTCGCTGAGCCGTTCGTCGTCGTCGACGTCGGGTCCCGGGAAGACTTCCCGCTCCAGCCAGCTCGCGAACGGCTTGGTCTGCGCGATCCGGCGGGCGATCCGCACACCGTCGACGAGGGTCTGCGCGTCGTAGCCGTCCTCGTCGGTGAAGTAGCGGAAGTCCAGGGCGGGCTTGACGTCGGGATCGGCGCTGGTCAGGTACAGCCGCCCGCGGGCCCGTGACTTGGGGATGTTCGGGGTCATCGATACGCCGTGCGCGGGGCGTTCGTAGCCGAGCCGCTCGGGGTTGTCGGTGAAGGGGATCTGGTAGAAGTGGAACATCAGGTCGGGCAGGTCCTGCGTGTCGTCCCGGCGCACGAACAGGGCGGCGTCGGAGTCCATCGCGGAGTTCTCCGGCAGCGGCCGGTTCGTCTCCCACACGATCACCGACTCCGGGTGGTCCTGCAGGTTCTCACCGACGCCGGGCAGGTCGTGCACGACCGGGATGCCCAGTTCCTCGAGGTCCTTGCCGGGCCCGATGCCGGACAGCAGCAGCAGGCGGGGCGAGTCGATGGCACCGGCGCACACCACGACCTCGCGGCGGGCGGCGATCAGTTGTTCCTCGCCGTCTTTGGTGCGGACCCGGACACCGGTGGCGCGCTTGCCGTCCAGTTCCAGCCGGTACGCCCAGGTCTCCAGCAGCAGGGTGAGGTTGGGGCGGTCGCCGGCCTCCATGTGCGGATGCAGGTAGGCGACGGAGGCGGAGGAGCGCTTGTTGTCCTCCGGGTGGTAGGCCAGGTCGAGGAAGCCGACGCCGTCGTGGAAGGGCTTGGCGTTGTAGCCGTTGACCTCGGGGACGCCGGTGGCCGTCTTCGCCGCCTCGATCCAGTCCTTGGCGATGGCGTTCTGGTCCTTGTCGGCCACGCGCACGACGTTGTTGCGCAGCCGGGCCCAGTAGGCCTCCATCTGCACGGCGCCCCAGCCGGCGGCTCCTGCGGCCTCCCACTCGTCCCAGTCGGCCGGCAGCGGCTTGAAGGCGATCAGGGTGTTGTGCGAGGAGCAGCCGCCGAGGACCTTCGCGCGGCTGTGCAGGATGTGGGAGTTGCCGTGGGGCTGCTCGACGGTCGTGTACGCGTAGTCGAGTTCGCCGCCGAGCAGGCCCATCCAGCGGCGCAGGGTGAGAACGTCCTCGCGGTCGATGTCGCTGGGGCCGCCCTCGATGACGGCGACGGTCACGTCGGCGTTCTCGGTCAGCCGGGAGGCGATGACGGAGCCTGCGGTGCCGCCGCCGACGATGACGTAGTCGTACTCGTGGGCATGCTCGTGCGTGACGGGCTGCGTGTTCTGCTGCATCGGGTGGTGCTCCAGGGGAGTGCGAGCGGTGGGGACGGGCTGCGGGGTCAGCCCGCGAACCAGCGCACCGGCTTCGGCGCGAGGTTCTGGTAGACGTGCTTGGTCTCGCGGTACTCGGCGAGTCCGGTGGGGCCGAGCTCGCGGCCGTTGCCGCTCTTTCCGAAGCCGCCCCACTCAGCCTGCGGGAGGTAGGGGTGGAAGTCGTTGATCCAGACCGTGCCGTGGCGCAGCCGTCCGGCGACGCGGCGGGCCCGGCCCGCGTCGGCGGTCCACACCGCGCCGGCCAGGCCGTACTCGGTGTCGTTGGCGAGGGCGACGGCCTCGTCCTCGGTACGGAAGGTCTCGACGGTGAGGACCGGCCCGAACACCTCCTCGCGCACGGCCTTCATCTCGCGGTGGCAGTGGTCGAGGACGGTCGGCTCGTAGAAGTAGCCGCCCGCCGGCCGCTCGGGCGACGGCTCGGGGCGCTTGCCGCCGCAGCGCAGGACGGCACCCTCGGCGAGCGCGGAGGCGACGTAGGCCTCGGTCCTGGCGCGCTGCTGCTCGGAGACCATCGGCCCGCACTCCACGCCGTCCGCAGTGCCGCGCCCGAGCCGGATCTTCTCGGCGCGGCGGGCGAGTTCGGTGACGAAACGGTCCCGTACGGACTCCTCGACGATGAGCCGGCCTCCGGCCGAGCACACCTGGCCGCTGTGGATGAACGCCGCGTTGAGCGCCTGGTCGACGGCGGTGTCGAAGCCCTCGGCGGTCGCGCAGGCGTCGGCGAAGACGACGTTGGGGTTCTTGCCGCCGAGTTCGAGGGCCGTCTTCTTGACCGTCAGGGCGGCGGCCTGGGCCACCTTGACGCCGCTGACCAGGCCTCCGGTGAAGGAGACGAGGTCCACGTCGGGGTGTTCGGCCAGCCGGGCGCCGACGGTGTGGCCGGGCCCGGTGACGATGTTGGCGACGCCGGCCGGCAGCCCGGCCTCGGCGAGCAGGGCGATGAGCGCGACCGTGGTCAGCGGGGTGATCTCGCTCGGCTTGATCACGAAGGTGTTGCCGGCCGCCAGTGCCGGGGCGATCTTCCAGCTGGCCTGGAGCAGCGGATAGTTCCAGGGGGTGATCATCGCGCAGACACCGACGGGCTCGTGCACGACGACGCTGTGCACCTCGGGCGAACCGGCGTCGACGACGCGGCCGGGGGCCTCGCAGGCGACGAGGCCGGCGAAGTAGCGGAAGGCGTCGGCGACGCAGTCGACGTCGACCCGGCCCTCTTCGAGGGTCTTGCCGGCGTCGCGGCTCTCCAGCAGGCCGATCTCCTCGCGGTCGCGGACGAGCAGGTCCGCGACGCGGCGCAGCAGCGCGGCGCGCTCGGCGACGGGCGTGCGGGCCCAGTCGCCCTCGTCGAAGGCGTGACGGGCGGCCGCGACCGCGTGGTCGGCGTCCTTCTCTCCGCCCTCCGACACCACGGCGAACACAAGGCCGTCCGCCGGGTCGAGGATCTCGCGCGTGGCGCCGGACGCGGCGCTCTGCCACTGTCCGTTTGCGTAGATCGTCTGCTGTACCTGATGGTTTGTTGAACCCGCCATGCTGGGTATGTGCCTTCCGTTGCCGTTCCGTGCTCGTGAGCCACAGTCCCGTGCCTGGCGGAGCGGGGAGCGCCTTCCCCCGAGTCCGCGGAGTATGCCTCATCGGTCGCGAAATTTTTCAGCGGCCCGACTATTCGGGCATCCATGGTCAAAGGGCGTCCAGGCCGGCCTGGTGCACGAGCGCACCACTGAAGATCCGCCATCTTGAAGTTGCTGGTCACGGGGCTGGTGTGAGTCGTTGTTCGCGTACTCGTGCTGGCCGTGGGCGGTTGTCCGGCGTGAAGATCGTCTGCCCTGTGTGTCACCGGGTGACTTCGAGGTTCGTCAGGACGAGCAGGGCACGCAGGAGCGTGGTGGCGTGACGGGCGTGCGATGCGCGGGTGTGTACAGCCAGCGGCTCTGTCGCACATCCGGTGGTGACGCAAGGTAACGGCGGCTCGTCTCGTGCCCTATCTGCAAAGGCACAGCGCATGGGGCCGCAGGAAGCATGAGGAGTGATTCGTATGCAAGGCTGGGTCCTCGACTGTGGGCCGCGCCCTCGTGGACAACGCGCCGGTCCTTCCCCGCACCACCTGGGCGGGAAGCCGAGGCCACCAGCAGGGCCGGCCCGGATGTCACCGAGCGTGACGCCAGGACACATTCCGTCACCGCCGAATGTGAGCCAGGCCCAGTGGCTGGACACACCCCAGCACCGGTAGCGCCAGGCGATCGCCAGTTCCCGCCAGCTCTCCGGCGTCCGGGGTCCACCCGAGGAACGCAGGTGTGGATTCATCGGGCCCTGCTTCTCCGCAGAGCGCCACATCGCGCAGAGGCATGCACGCGCGCCGCATCGAAGCGCACTACACAATCGTGGAGGAGGGCGGCGCCGGGCGGCGAACCGGCGGGGTCAGGGCCTTGTCCACGGCGACGTTGCCCGCACGACGCCTGGGGTGTGGGTCGCCCTCAGCACCGGTACCGCGAGCGCGGATGGACGCAAGGTCGCTGGCGAATCTGGCACCAGGGGATGGCCGCGATCAGTTGGCACCACGCCGGAAGGTCGCGCGGTAGTCCCTTGGGCGTTGTCCGGTGTGCTTGGCGAAGAGAGCGGCGAAGGTCCCGGGGTCTTTGTATCCGACCGTGGCGGAGATGCCGGCGACGGTTCGATCCGTGGTCTCAAGCAGGTGGCGGGCACGGCGGACGCGCGATGACTGTAGGTACTCAAGAGGACTCCGGCCGGTCTCGTCGGCGAAGCGCCGCAACAGCGTCCGAGTGCTGACCCTGAGCGAGTCCGCCAACGCCGTGAGGTCGTATCGGGCGGCGAGGTCCTGGTCGAGGCGTCGCATGACCCTGCGGGAGAACTCGTTTCCGGGCTGCGGAAGAAGTCGCGCGTCGACGTATGGAGCCTGGGAGGACCGCGCGTCGTCGACGAGCGCCACCCGCGCGGTTGCCCGTGCCACGTCAGCACCGCTGTGTCGGCGGATCAGTTCCAGCGCGAAGTCGTACATGGCACTGAAGGCCGCGGTCGTCGTCACCCCCTTGTCGGTGACGACCAGACGTTCGGGGCGGACGTCGGCTTCCGGACAGCGCTGAGCCAGTTCGTCGGCGAGAAGCCACGCCGTCGTAGCCCGGCGCCGGTTGAGAAGTCCTGCCTCGGCGAGCAGGAAGGCGCCGACACAGATCGAGACGACGGCGTTACCCGCAGCGGTGTGTGAGCGGATCGCCGCAATCTCAGGGGCGAGGGCCGTGAGTTTCGCGTCCACGTCGAGACCCGGCACCAGCTCGAATCCCGGCACGACAAGAACGTCGACCTCGCGGAGCGGAGCGACGGCCAACGCCGTACCGCCCGATGCGGTGATGCGGTGACGAGGTGAGACGACCGACACCTCGTAGCCCGAGCGGTCCGGACCGGCAACGTGCGTGGCCATCGTCAACAGGTCGGGCACGCCGAACACCTCGGACGCGAAGCAGCCCGGGTAGGCCAGAACGCCAACCCGCAGTGCGCTCATGGTCGCCTCCTGACCACCACGCCTGTGGCGAGATCACCCCTCTATGTGGCGGTCCAGCCTATCGCCTTGTGCGGGTTCATCAGGCCACGCTGTCGCCATGACCGCTTCCAACGGACGTCTTGGCGACGCGATCACGGACTTCTCCCACCGGCTGGTGGACGTGGCCGGGGTGGTGAAGACGGTGCATGTCGCCGGTTCCGGGCCGGCCGTCGTATTGATGCCGGAGATGCCTGGTATCAGTCCCGACGTCCTTCGGCTGGCGCGGTGGGTGCGGGATGCGGGTTTCACCGTGTACCTTCCCTCGCTCTTCGGGACCGACGGTGCCTATCCCACGGTCGAGGGCGGGCAGGAGGTGATTCGCCGGACGTGTGTCAGTGCCGAGTTCCGTGCCTTTGCCGGGGGTGGTACCAGCCCTGTCGTGGCGTGGCTGCGTGGGCTGGCGCGCCAAGCCCACGCCGAGTGCGGCGGTCTTGGAGTCGGTGCGATCGGACTGTGCTTCACGGGCAACTTCGCACTCACCATGGCGATTGAACCTGCCGTCATCGCGCCGGTGGTCAACCATCCGTCACTGCCGTTGGACGATCCCGCCGGACTGGAGATCAGCGAAGAGGACGCGCACGCGGTCCAGGAACGCGTTGCACGCGACGGACTGAAAGTCCTTGCCTACCGCTTCGACAACGACCGTTGGTGCACCGGGCAGCGTTTCGCCGCCTACCGAGCCCTGCTCGGCGACGCGTTCGACGGCCGCGTCCTTCCAGGCGGTTGTGCGAACACGAACCCGCCCCCGTTCTTCCGTGATGTGGTGGGGTCCCCCCACAGTGTGGTTACCGCCCACCTCGTGGACGAGGACGGACATCCCACACTGAAGGCCAGAGACGAGATCCTCGCCTTTCTGGCCGAACGGCTGGGCCGGACCGGGCACTCGGAGGTCAATCGTCAAGGGCCGTAGGCCACGTGAGGCCATTGACGTCGCAACTGTCTCGGGGGCCCACCGTGGCTCCAGCGCCGAAGGGGAGTGTCTACTGAGAGGGCAGTACGTGACGTGATGTCCGTTTCGGGCTTT
>NZ_JBHUDX010000123.1:0-4421 GCF_042678285.1 Streptomyces caeni | reverse complement strand
TCAGCGACCACCCCACATCCACCGCATCCAGACCGGAAGCATGCTCCTCCAACCGACCCAACTGCCCCTGCAACGCCCCGGCCGACCGCCCCGACACCACCCACGGCACCACAGGCACCGAAACACCTGCAGGAGTCTCCGCCGTCTCCTCCGCCGGTGCCTCCTCCACAATCACATGCGCGTTCGTCCCGCTCGCCCCGAACGCCGACACCCCGGCCCGCCGCAACCGCCCCTCTTCGGGCGCCCACTCCCGCGCCTCCCGCAACAACTCCATCGCACCCGACGCCCAGTCCACCTGCGACGTCGGCTCATCCACATGCAGCGTCTTCGGCAACAGCCCCCGCTGCAGAGCCATCACCATCTTGATCACACCGGCCACGCCGGCGGCCGCCTGTGTGTGACCGATGTTCGACTTCAACGACCCCAGCCACAACGGCCGTCCAGCCTCCCGACCCTGCCCGTACGCCGCCAACAGCGCCTGCGCCTCGATCGGATCCCCCAGCTTCGTCCCCGTACCGTGCGCCTCCACCACATCCACATCGGCGGCCGACAAGCCCGCGCTCGCCAGAGCCGCACGGATCACCCGCTGCTGCGACGGACCATTCGGCGCCGTCAACCCATTGCTCGCACCGTCCTGATTGACCGCACTCCCCCGCACCACCGCCAACACGCGGTGCCCCAACCGCCGGGCATCCGACAACCGCTCTACGGCCAACACCCCCACACCGTCGGAGAACCCGGTTCCGTCCGCATCGGCCGAGAAGGCTCGGCACCGGCCGTCGGGCGACAGCCCTCGCTGCCTGCTGAAGACCTGCAGCATGCCCGGGGTGGCCATCACCGTGGCGCCGCCCGTGAGGGCGAGGGAGCACTCCCCCGCCCGCAGCGCCTGCACCGCCAAGTGCAGCGCGACCAGCGACGACGAGCACGCCGTGTCGACCGTGACCGCCGGCCCCTCCAGGCCGAAGGTGTAGGCGATCCGGCCGGAGACCACGCTGCCGACGTTCGCGGTGAGGAAGTAGCCCTCCATGCCCTCGGGGCTGCTCTTCAGCAGTTCGCCGTAGTCCTGCATGCTGTTGCCGAGGAAGACACCGGTGCGGCTGCCGCGCAGCTGCTGCGGGTCGAGGCCGGCGCGCTCCAGCGCTTCCCAGGAGGTCTCCAGGAGGAGCCGCTGCTGGGGGTCCATGGCCTGGGCCTCACGCGGGGAGATCCCGAAGAATCGGGGGTCGAAGTCGGCGGCGTCGGTGAGGAAGCCGCCTCCCCGGGCGTAGACGGTGCCCCACCGGTCGGGGTCGGGGTCGTAGAGGTGCTCCAGGTCCCAGCCCCGGTTCTCCGGGAAGCCGGTGATGGTGTCCGTACCGTCGGCCAGCAGGCGCCACAGCGCTTCCGGGCTGTCGGCGGCGCCGGGGTAGCGGCAGGCCATGCCGACGATCGCGATGGGCTCGGCGGTGCGGGACTCCAGTTCACGGATGCGCTTGCGTGCCTGGACCAGGTCGGCGGTCACCCATTTCAGGTAGTCCCGGAGCTTGGTCTCGGTGTCCATGGACTCGCGCTCGGCCGTCACTGGTCCCTCCCGAGTTCCTGGTTGATGAAGTCGAAGATCTCGTCGTCGGTCGCCGCCTCGATGCGCTCGGCCGCATCGTCGTCCTCGTCCGGGCCGGCCGACGGCGCACCGTGGGAGTCGGCCAGAACCGCGATCCGGTCGAGGAAGTCACGCAGCCGCTCGGTGGCCTGCCGCCGTTCCCAGTAGTCGGCTGGGGCGGTGAGCAGGACGTTCTCGAGCCGGTCCAGGCCGGCCAGCGGGTCGTCCGAGGCCGGATCGGCCGCGCCACCCAGTGCGCCGTGGAGGTGTTGGGTGAGGGTGGTGGCGGTGGGGTGGTCGAAGATGACGGTGGCTGGGAGGTTGAGTCCGGTGGCGGACTTGAGGCGGTTGCGTAGTTCTATGGCGGTGAGTGAGTCGAAGCCGAGGTCGTGGAAGGCGCGGTCGGGGTCGACGGCGGTGTGGGAGGTGTGGCCCAGGACGGTGGCGGCTTCGGCGCGTACGAGATCCAGCAGCAGGGTGTGCTGCTCGGCGGGCCCGAGTCCGGTGAGGCGGGCGGTGAGGGCGGTGGTGTCGGTTGCCGGGGTGTTTGCTGCCTCGCGGGCGGCGAGTGCGGCGGTCTCGGGCAGGTCGGCCAGGAGGGGGCTGGGGCGGTGGAGGGTGAAGGCGGGCAGGAAGCGGTCCCATGCCATGTCGGCGACGACAAGGGTGGTCTCGTCGTCGGTGAGGGCCGCTTCGAGCGCGGTGATCGCCGGCTGGGGTGCCATCACGTTGACCCCGCCGCGCGCGAGCTGGTCGGCGCGCTGCTCATCCAGCATGCCGCCCTGTGCGTCCCAGGCACCCCAGGCCACGGCAGTGGCCCGGCCGCCCGCCGCGCGGCGGGCCTGGGCCAGGGCGTCGAGGTAGGCGTTGCCGGCCGCGTAGGCGGCCTGCCCGCCGCTGCCCCATACCCCGGCGATGGAGGAGAACAGCACGAACGCGTCGACCGCGTCGGGTTCGAGGAGTTCGTTCAGGTGGCGGGCGCCCGCCACCTTCGCGGCCAGTGCCGTGGCGATCTGCCGGGCGGTCAGGTCGTCGAAAGGCACGTTCTCGGCGGTGCCCGCGGCATGGAACACCGCTCGCACCCCATCACCCGACGCGGCCAGGCCCTCAAGGAGGTCCTCCAGAGCCGGGCGGTCGCTCACATCGCAGGCAACCAGACTGACCCGCGCCCCCAGCGCCTCCACTTCCGCGGCCAGCGCGCTCGCACCGGGCGCGTTCGCTCCGCTGCGCCCGGCCAGCACGACATGCTCCGCCCCGCTGCGCGCCGCCCACCGGGCGACATGCCCGCCGATCGCACCCGTGCCACCGGTGATCAGGACGGTTCCCTTCGGCGTCCAGGGCGCACGGGGCGTACGGGCCCGCTGGGGGCGCGGGCTGCGGCACAGCCGCCGCACCAGGACACCACCCTCACGGATCGCAAGCTGGTCCTCACCGTGCGTACGGGCATCGCCCAGCACACCCAGCAGCCGGCCGACAGCCCGCGGCGAGGGCACGGCCGGCACATCCACCAGACCACCCCACCGCTCAGGCCGTTCCAAAACCGCCGTCCGCCCCAACCCCCACACCAGGGACTGCGCGGGGCTGGTCAGCACATCACCGGCATCGACACAGACAGCACCACAGGTCACACACCACAACCGCGCACCCTGGCCCACATCGTCCAACGCCTGCGCCAGCAGCACCGTGTCCACCACACCCGACGTCAGCACCGGAAACTCGGGATGCTCCCGCTCATCCAGCCCGGTCAGCGCCACAACACCCTGCAACTCCTGCCCGCCCCCCGCCTCACCGATCAACCGGCCCAGCACCGCACGGTCACCGCCGGCGCGCCCCGTGTCCACCACCCGCACATCCGCACCACCGGCAGCCAGCCCCTCAACCACCGCACCGGCCCACACAGCCGCCACCGGATCACCCGGCACCACAACAAGCCAGCGCCCCACCGGCCTGGACACCACACGATCCCCCAGCGCACGCCACACCACCCGGTAACGACGACCGTCCAACTCCACCCCCTCCCGCCGCTGCCTGCGCCACGCCGCAAGCGCAGGAACAACCGCGTCCAGCCCGTCCGAACCACCAACACCCAAAACACCAGCCACCGCCCCCAGATCACCCGCATCCACCGCCCCCCAGAAACCAGCCATATCCTCGGAAACCACAGCACCGCTCGGCGCGGACGCGGCCGGGGCGGGCCAGTAGCGCTCGTGCTGGAAGGCGTACGTCGGCAGATCGACCCGGCTCGCGTCCGCCCCGTCGAAGAGGGTGTGCCACCGCACCGGTGCGCCGTGCACGTACGCCTCGGCGGCGGAGAGCAGGAACCGGCGCAGCCCGCCCTCGTCGCGCCGCAGCGAACCCACGGTGACGGCTTCGGTCTCCGTCGCCTGGAAGGTCTCGGCGAGGGCGACCGCCAGGACGGGGTGCGGGCTCGCCTCCACGAACAGCCGGAAGCCGTCGGTGAGGAGGGCGCGGACGGTGTCTTCGAAGAGGACGGTCTGCCGGAGGTTGGTGTACCAGTAGCCCGCGTCCGTCGTCGCCGTGTCGATCAGGCCACCGGTCACGGTGGAGTAGAAGGGGACGGCGGATGCCTGCGGCTCGATGGGGGCAAGCAGGTCGGCCAGCTCCGCCTCGATCGCCTCCACATGGGCGGAGTGCGAGGCGTAGTCCACCGGGATACGACGGACCCGTACCCCTTCGTCTTCCAGCACACCGAAGAGCTCGTCCAGCGCCGCCGTGTCACCGGACACCACCGTCGACGACGGACCGTTGACCGCAGCCACCGAGACCGCGCCCTCCCAGGCCGCGACCCGCTCCCGCACCTCACCCACCGGCAACGGCACCG
>NZ_JBHUDX010000122.1:0-740 GCF_042678285.1 Streptomyces caeni | reverse complement strand
TGGACTGGCGTGACCACGTCCGCTTCGACGAGCGCTACCTGCGCCCCTCCGAAGTCGACCATGTGGTCGGGGACGCCTCCAAGGCCCGGCGGGTCCTCGGCTGGCAGCCCACCGTCCACGCCCCCGAACTCGCCCGCCTCATGGTCGACGCCGAAACGGCGGCTCTGTCGCCGGCTCCTGTCGTGGCGGTGGCGCCGTCGCCGCGACGGGAGCCGACGGTATGACCCCGTCCCCGCTCAGCGGTCATCCATGAGCGAGTCGGTGCCCCGCGTGCTGCCGCCGCGGCCGCTCACCCGGCGGGAGCCGCAGGGGAAGCGCAGCGGATCCGGCGGACCAGTTGCTCGTGGTCCTGCAGCCACCGCCGAGGCAGCCGACGCTTGAGCAGCGGGTAGGAGCAACGGTGGAACCTGACCGCACGGGCGAATGCGCCCTTGCGAAAAGTCCGCTTGGTCAACATGTGCAGAGTTCCGGCCGAGTGGTAGGCCATTCCCAGACGATTCGCGAGGGTGCGCAGCGTCGGAGCCGTGTAGAAGGAGATGTGCTGGCCGGCCTCGGGTGCCAGGTACCACCATGACGGATCGGCGGTGCCGTCATGAAGGTACTGGGTGAAAAGGAAGGAGTCCGCCCCGGTCTCCCGCAGACAGGTGTCGACGAACGCGAGCGGGTCGGTCACATGCTCCATCACCTCGACGGCGGTCACCGCGGTGGCCGGTCCATGCTTGCCGCTGTCCCACTCAAAA
>NZ_JBHUDX010000121.1:0-7918 GCF_042678285.1 Streptomyces caeni | reverse complement strand
CGTGGGCGGGTGCTCGGGGCGGGGCGGGACCGTTCCGGCGGCGTGGTCGCGCGCTGTCGCCCGGTACGGGTCCTGCGGGTCCGCGGGGGGCTCACCGGGCGCGTTCGGGGGCCGGGGCGGGGCCGTGGGGCGCGGAGGGATGGAGGCGCGACGCGCTTCCGTGCTCATGCACCCCCCGTTTCCTGGTGGCCGGGCCACCCCGGGGTCTGCCGGGGTGTTCGACCGCCCGTGGGGGGCGGCCGGTTCGCGCGGTGCGGGACGCACCGCCCGTCCCGGGCAGGCATACCCGCGCGAACGGACGCCCATCCCAGGCGGGCGCGCCCGGGCGGCGGCCGCTCCGTTCTCGCGTGCGCGTCACTCTACGGGTTGATCCGCCTCGAACGGGAACCAGTCCGCAGCGCCGGGGGCATCTGCCCGGAACGTCCCCCTACCCTGCGGTAATCGCATCTGGCAGGCTTCGTTCATGACCGCCCGCGCCGCAGACCGCGCCCGCTACGACCGGGCCACCGCCCACCTCGACGCCCCTGTCGCGATCGTGGACCTGGAGGCGTTCGACGCGAACGCCGACGACCTGCTCCGCCGAGCCGGGGGGAAGCCTGTCCGCGTCGCCAGCAAGTCCGTGCGCTGCCGTGCCCTGCTCGAACGCGTCCTGGCCCGGGACGGTTTCGCGGGTGTCATGTCCTTCACGCTCGCCGAGTCGCTGTGGCTGGCCCGCTCCGGTTTCGACGACGTCCTGCTCGCCTACCCGTCGGCCGACCGGCAGGGCTTCGCCGAACTGGCCGCCGATCCCAAGCTCGCCGCCGCCGTCACCGTGATGGTCGACGACCCGGCCCAGTTGCGTCTGATCGACGACGCCCGCCAGGGCGGCACCGAAGTGGTGCGCGTCTGCCTGGAGTTGGACACCTCGCTGAAGCTGCTCGGCGGTCGTGTGCGGGTGGGTGCGCGCCGCTCGCCGCTGCACTCCCCCGCCCAGGTCGCGGAGATGGCCCGTGCCGTGGCGCGCAGGCCCGGTTTCCGGCTCGTGGGCGTCATGGCGTACGAGGGCCACATCGCCGGTGTGGGCGACGCGGTGGCCGGCCATCCGGTGCGGTCGCGGGCCGTCCGGCTGATGCAGGCGGCGGCGCGCGGGGAGCTGGCCGGGCGGCGCGCCGACGTGGTGCGCGCCGTGCGGGCCGTGGCGCCGGACCTGGAGTTCGTCAACGGCGGCGGTACGGGCAGCGTGCAGTACACGGCCGCCGAGGACGCGGTGACCGAGATCGCCGCGGGCTCGGGGCTGTATGTGCCGCGGCTGTTCGACAACTACACCTCGTTTCGCGGGCGTCCGGCGGCGCTGTTCGCCCAGCCGGTGGTGCGCAGGCCGGGGGTCGGCGTGGTGACGGTACTGGGCGGCGGCTATCCCGCGTCGGGCGCCCCCGGCCGCGACCGGCTGCCCGTGCCGTATCTGCCCGAGGGACTCGGGTACGACCCCCAGGAGGGTGCCGGCGAGGTCCAGACCCCGCTGCTGGGCGCGCCCGCCGACGACCTGCTCATCGGCGACAAGGTGTGGTTCCGGCACGCCAAGGCGGGCGAGCTGTGCGAGCGGTTCGACGTGCTGCACCTGGTCGAGGGCGACGAGGTCACGGCGACCGTGCCGACCTACCGGGGCGAGGGGCGCACCTTCCTGTGACGGTTCACCGGGTGGGCCCGATGCTGCTGCCCACTCCCCCGCCGCCCGACGTGTCGCCGACCGGCCGGATGCCCTTGGTGATCCTGTCCATCTCGGCGAGCGGAGGCCCGTCGGGTCCCGCGTCGAAGGCGAAGCGGACGATGACCGGCGCCTGCGAGCCCACGCTGGACGGGAAGGCCAGGGACTGGACGTAACCGCCCGGGCCCTTCGCGGTGGTGACGCGCCAGCGCACGAAGTAGCCCGCCCTCCCGGCGACGGCGACCTGACCGGCCTTCACCAGGCGGTGGGACGTGATGCCGCCGAAGGGCCGGCCGCCGATCGTGTCACGGTCGAACTCCGCGTTCGCGGCGTCCGCGATGTCGCCCTTCGCGAGCGTCTCCGGGGAGCTGCCCGCACCGACCGTTGCGGTCCGCGACAGGACCCGGCCGTGACGGCACAGGCCGGGGTCGCCGGGGCAGTCGTAGGTGCCGGGGGTGGTCAGCACCACGTCGTCCTCGGCGATGTTCTCGGGTCTGGCCCAGCCGTCGAACACAGGGAAGGTGATGCCGTTGAGGTCGTCCACCACGACGTGCGGGTCCCCGGAGGGGGAGGCGGAGCCCGAATCGGACGGCGTGGTCGGCCGCTTGTCGTGGGACACCGAAGTCACCGCCGTGGGCGAGGACTTGGCCTGCGCCGCGCCGCCGCCGTGGCCGAGCACGAGCGCGCCGGTGACGATGGCCGCGGCCAGGACGGCTCCGGCCGTCGCGAGCGCGACCACCTTGGCGCGCCGGGGGCCGCCGCCGTCCGGGGGCCGCGGGGAGACCAGGGGCGGCACGGGCATCTCGGGCTGACGCCGGTGGTCGGTCCACGCGGCCCCGTCCCACCAGCGTTCGGTGAGCGGGTACGACGGGTCGCGGTACCAGCCGGGCGGGGGCGGACTGCTCATCCCGGCCACTGTAGGACGTGGCGCGTGGAGGCGCACAGGGCCTCCCCCCGCATTCGCTCGGTGCACAGGGCTCGTCCGGTCGGGCCGACGGGCCGTCGGCCGCGGGCAGTCCGGGTGGCGGTCCGTGGCGGCGGAGGAGGGCGGTGCGGCCGCCGGCGCGGCGGCCGTCACCAGGGCCCACACGAGAAGGTGTCCAGAGGGCGTGGGCCGTTCCCCTTCGTCCCCTACAGCGGGGTGACGTACGCGCCGGAGATCCCGCCGTCCACCAGGAAGTCGGTGGCGTTCACGAAGGAGGAGTCGTCGCTGGCGAGGAACGCGACCGCGGCGGCGATCTCCTCGGCCTCCGCGAACCGGCCGACCGGGACGTGCACCAGGCGGCGGGCGGCGCGCTCGGGGTCCTTGGCGAACAGCTCCTGCAGCAGCGGGGTGTTGACCGGCCCGGGGCACAGCGCGTTCACCCGGATGCCCTCGCGGGCGAACTGCACGCCCAGCTCGCGGGACATGGCGAGCACCCCGCCCTTGGATGCCGTGTACGAGATCTGCGAGGTCGCCGCGCCCATCCGGGCCACGAACGACGCCGTGTTGATGATGGAGCCCCTTCCCTGGCGCCGCATGTAGGGGATGGCGGCCTTGCAGCACAGGTAGACGGAGGTCAGATTGACCTCCTGGACCCGCTTCCACGCCTCCAGGCCGGTGTCCAGGATCGAGTCGTCGTCGGGCGGGGCGATGCCCGCGTTGTTGAAGGCGATGTCGACGGAGCCGTAGGTGTCGGACGCGGCCTTGAAGAGCGCCTCGACCTGGTCGGGGTCGGTGACGTCCACCTTCACGAACAGCCCGCCGGCCTCGTCGGCGGCGGCCTGGCCGCGGGTGTCGTCGACGTCGCCGCAGACGACGTGGGCGCCCTCGGAGGCGAGCCGGCGCGCGGCGGCGAGGCCGATGCCGCTGCCGGCACCGGTGATGACGGCGGTACGGCCGACCAGGCGGCGGCAGATGGGGTCGGGTGTCTGCGAGGTCACTGTGCGGGGCCCTCCGTGCTGATGAAGACGTTCTTGGTTTCGGTGAAGGCGGTCAGCGCGTCCGGGCCGAGTTCCCGGCCGATCCCCGACTGCTTGAAGCCGCCGAAGGGGGTCCAGTAGCGGACGCTGGAGTGGGAGTTGACGGACAGGTTGCCCGCGCGGACGGCCTGGGAGACGCGCAGCGCGCGGCCGACGTCCCGGGTCCAGATGGAGCCGGAGAGGCCGTAGGGGGTGTCGTTGGCGAGGCGGACCGCGTCGGCCTCGTCCTCGAACGGCAGGACGACGGCGACCGGTCCGAACACCTCCTCGACGGCCACGCGCGCGCGTGGGTCGACGTCGGTGAGGACGGTGGGCGGGAACCAGAAGCCGGGGCCCTCGGGCGCCTTGCCTCGGATGCCGGGCGCGTCGGCGCCGACATACGAACGTACCCGCTCCAGCTGGGCCTTGGAGATCAGCGGGCCCATTCCGGTGCTCTCGTCGGCCGGGTCGCCGACGAGGACGGACTCGACGGCGGGGGCCAGGAGGCCGAGGAAGCGGTCGTACACGGAGCGCTGCACGAGGATGCGGGTGCGGGCGCAGCAGTCCTGGCCGGAGTTGTCGAGGAAGGACATGGGGGCGGCGGCCGCGGCGGCGTCGAGGTCGGCGTCCGCGAAGACGATGTTGGGGCTCTTGCCGCCGAGTTCCAGGGTGACGCGCTTGAGCAGGGCGGAGCCCTTCGCCAGCACCTGGGTGCCCACGGCGGTCGACCCGGTGAAGACGATCTTCGCCACGCCCGGGTGCTCGACCAGCGCGGCGCCCGCGACGGGGCCGCGGCCGGGCAGGACCTGGAACAGCCCGGCCGGCAGGCCCGCTTCCAGGGCCAGTTCGGCCAGGCGCAGGGCCGTGAGCGGGGTCGTCTCGGCGGGCTTGAGGATCACCGCGTTGCCCGCCGCGAGCGCCGGGGCCGTGCCCCATGCGGCGATCGGCATCGGGAAGTTCCAGGGCGCGATGACGCCGATGACGCCGAGCGGTTCGAGGAACGTGACGTCCAGACCGCCGGCAACGGGGATCTGGCGGCCGGTGAGCCGCTCCACTCCGCCGGCCGCGTAGTCGAGCAGATCGCGGACGTTGCCGGCCTCCCAGCGGGCGTTGCCGATGACATGGCCCGCCTCCCGCACCTCCAGCCGGGCCAGCTCTTCGAGGTGGTCGTCGACGGCGGTGGCGAAGCGGCGCAGCAGCCGGGCGCGGTCACCGGGGGCGAGTGCGGCCCACACCGCCTGCGCACCGGTGGCCCGTACGACGGCGGCGTCGACGTCCCGGGCGGAGGCGGCGGGAAGGGTGGCGACGACCTCCTCGGTGGCCGGATTGAGGATCTGGAGCTCGTGCTCGTCGGGGGCGGGCTGGTCGGACACGGAAGGACCTCTCACATGCGTTCGAAGGAGCGGCGCAGCTCCCAGTCGGTCACCGCGGCGTCGAAGGCCGCCAGCTCGACGCTGGCCATGTTGCGGTAGTGCGCGACGACCTCGTCGCCGAAGGCGGCCTTGGCGATGGTGCTGTTCTCCCAGAGTTCGGCGGCCTCACGCAGGGTGGTGGGCACGTGCTCGTACTCGGCGGTGTACGCGTTGCCCGGGCACGGCCCCGGCAGCTCCAGCTTCTGCTCGATGCCGTACAGTCCCGCCGCGACCATTCCGGCGACCGCGAGGTACGGGTTGACGTCTCCGCCGGGCACCCGGTTCTCGAAGCGCAGCGAACGGCCGTGGCCGACGACTCTGAGGGCGCAGGTGCGGTTGTCGTGCCCCCAGGCGACCGCGGTCGGAGCGAAGGAGCCGGGCTGGAACCGCTTGTAGGAGTTGATGTTGGGCGCGTACAGGAGCGAGAACTCGCGCAGTGCGGCGAGCTGCCCGGCGAGGAAGTGCCGCATCAGCTCCGACATCCCGCCGGGTCCGTCCCCCGCCATCGCGTTCGCACCGCGGGCGTCGGCGAGCGAGAGGTGGATGTGACAGGAGTTGCCCTCGCGCTCGTTGTACTTGGCCATGAAGGTGATCGAGACGCCCTCCTGGGCCGCGATCTCCTTGGCTCCGGTCTTGTAGATCGCGTGCTGGTCGCAGGTGACCAGTGCCTCGTCGTAGCGGAAGGCGATCTCGTGCTGGCCGGGGTTGCACTCGCCCTTGGCGGACTCGACGGTGAGTCCGGCGCCCGTCATCTCGTTGCGGATACGGCGCAGCAGGGGCTCGATCCGGCCGGTCCCGAGCACGGAGTAGTCGACGTTGTACTGGTTCGCCGGGGTCAGTCCCCGGTAGTTCGCGTCCCACGCCTGCTCGTAGGTGTCCTTGAAGACGATGAACTCCAGCTCGGTGCCGACCTGGGCGGTCAGGCCGAGGGCGGCGAGGCGTTCGAGCTGGCCGCGCAGTATCCGGCGGGGCGCGGCGGCCACGGGCGAGCCGTCCTCCCAGGCGAGGTCCGCGATGACCAGGGCGGTGCCCTCGTGCCAGGGCACTCGGCGCAGGGTGCCCAGGTCGGGGCGGAGGGCGAAGTCGCCGTAGCCCCGGTCCCAGGAGGACATGGCGTAGCCGTCGACGGTGTTCATCTCGGTGTCGACGGCGAGGAGGTAGTTGCAGCCCTCGGTCCCGTGCTCCAGGACCTCGTCGAGGAAGAAGCGCGCGGCGAACCGCTTGCCCTGCAGACGGCCTTGCATGTCCGGGAAGGCCAGGACGACGGTGTCGATCTCGCCGCCCGCGACGAGGGCGTGCAGCTCCTCGACGCCGAGCGGGGGTGTGCGGTCGGGCACGGGAGGTCTCCTTCGGTCGCCGAGAGCCATAAGGTATTTCCGAGAACCATTGATTGGGAAGGGGGCGCGGCCAGATGTCACAGACGGAACCCGGGCGCACCGGCGGCCCGCAGGACCGGCTGACCCCGGTACTGCGGCCGGTGCGGGCCGGCAACGGCTTCGAGGAGGCCCTGGAGCAGATCCTCCAGGTCGTGCGCCTCGGCCTGGTGCCCGGCGGCGAGCGCCTTCCAGCGGAGCGGGAGCTGGCGGAGCGGCTGGGGATCAGCCGTGTGACGCTGCGCGAGGTGCTGAAGGTGCTGCAGGACGAGGGTTTGGTGGAGTCGCGGCGCGGACGCTACGGCGGCACCTTCGTACGACCCCGGACCGAGGCGCGCGGCGAGGACGAGCTGCGCCGGCGCGTCGAGAAGGTCGACATCGAGGACGTGCTGCGGTTCCGGGAGGTGCTGGAGGTGGGGGCGGCGGGCCTGTGCGCCGCGCACGGCCTGACGGCGGAGCAGGCGGAGCGGCTGCGCGATGCGCTGGCTCGCACGCGGGACGCGCCGCTGGCCGACTACCGGCGGCTGGACACCCTGCTGCACCTCACCCTCGCGGAGCTCGGCGGGTCACCCTCCCTGACGGCGCAGTACGCGGCCGTCCGGGCGACCGTGAACGACCTGCTGGACTGCATCCCGCTGCTGGTGCGGAACCTGGAGCACTCGCAGCGGCAGCACGTGGCGCTGGTGGAGGCGGTGCTCGACGGGGACGCGGACGGGGCGCGGGAGATCATGCGGGAACACTGCGCGGGGACGGCGGCCCTGCTGCGGGGGTTCCTGACATGAGAAGTCCGGGCAAAGGTATGGATGCGCTCCATTGGAACGCTGGGAGGATCGCATGACCGCACGACCGCTGATCGGCGTGAGCACGTATCTGGAATCGGGGGCGCGCTGGGGCGTCTGGGAACTGGAGGCCGCGCTGCTGCCGTCGGGCTACCCGCGGCTGGTGCAGCGGGCCGGCGGACTCGCGGCGATGCTGCCGCCGGACGATCCGGAGCGGGCGGCGGCCGCGGTGGCCCGGCTGGACGGGGTGGTGATCGCGGGCGGACCGGACGTCGACCCCTCCCGCTACGGCGCGGAGCGCTCCGAACGGACCGGCCCGCCCGCGCACCTGCGGGACGCCTGGGAACTCGCCCTGATCCGGGCGGCGCTGGCCTCCGGCACGCCGCTGCTCGGCATCTGCCGGGGAATGCAACTGCTGAACGTGGCCCTGGGGGGCACGCTCGTCCAGCACCTCGACGGGCACGTCGCCGAGGTGGGGGTGTTCGGCAGGCATCCCGTGAAGCCGGTGCCGGGCACGCGGTACGGGGACATCGCACCCGAACCGGTGTCCGTGCCGACCTATCACCACCAGGCGGTGGACCGGCTCGGCGACGGGCTGACGGTGTCGGCGTACGCGGAGGACGGGACGGTGGAGGCGGTCGAACTGCCGGGTCCGCCCTGGGTGCTCGGTGTGCAGTGGCATCCGGAGATGGGCGAGGACGTACGGGTCGTGCAGGCCCTCGTCCGAGC
>NZ_JBHUDX010000120.1:0-2124 GCF_042678285.1 Streptomyces caeni | reverse complement strand
TCGGCTCAACGAGTCTGACCATCCGCTCGGGGGGAGCGGTCGCCGGCTCGCCAAGTGCACAGATCAACGTCAGCAACTCGGTCCTCAACACCGCCGCGGCCGCCGCGGCAGGCCTGACGACAGCCGCCGTCTGCGTGGCCACCGGCGGCTGCGACGGGACGCCGGAGGACAACAAGAACTCCAACTGCTCACTTGGTACCGGGGTCGGCTACCAAGTGCCAGGCGCGCTCGACGACGCAGGCCGTTCCACGGGAATGTTCGCCTGCGTCACCAAGAGCAGCATCCGTCCATCGGGCAGCGGGAAGGTGAGTGAGGCGGCGCGCGACGCGCTCTCCGGGTACAGGGAGGCGCAGACCTATGCCAAGGCGGCCGGGTTCAATGCCAAGACCAGCATCAATGCCTGCCACCTGATCGCGGACACTCTGGGCGGCTCGGGCTCCGACGTGCGTAACCTGGGAACCTGCTGGCGCGGGGTGAACACTCACGACCGCACAGCGGGCAGCCTCGGCCGCAACAACATGCGCGTCATGGAGGACGAGGTGAAGCGGGCCACCGAGAAGGGCCAAAGCGTGGCCTACACAGTGATCCCGCAGTACCGCACGGACAACAGCAAGGTCCCCTACCGATTCCTCCTCACCGCCCGCGGCTACTACAACAGCGGCGCCGCCGGGCTCTCGGACACGATGACGGTGTACAACACCTACGGCCCCTCCGGGGTGAACCTCGGTGACGTCGTCAATTAACGGAGAAACCATGCAACACCAACCCACCCCCGGCGGTTCCTTGGCACGCCTCATCTCCCTGGTAGCCCCGCCGGCCCGGGGCGGCAACACAGTGGAGTGGCGCAGCCTCTCCGAGCGGTATCCGAGGGGCTTCCCTGACGACTACAAGGAGTTCATGCGCGTCTACGGGCAGGGCCTGTTCGACGACTTCCTAGTGGTGTGCCCACCCGTCCAGGAGGTGTATCCCAACGATCCCGGCGCCACCGTCGAAGGGGTGACCGGCGATGCCGAGCTGACGGCCGAGGAGGAGGAGTACGACAGGCCCGAACTGCTCATCGGCTGGGGTCGGACCACCGAGGCGGACCTGCTGTGCTGGCGGGCGGACTCACCGGATCCCAACAATTGGGGCACGGTGATCTGGCGTCGGCACTGGGCAGCACCCGAGTGCTGGTCCTACTTCGACTGCGGCATGGTTGAGCTGTTGTGCCGGTACGCGGCTCGTGACCTGCCCGAGCACTGGACCTTCGACCTTCCCTACGCTGGGGCGCGGTTCATCCACGACCGTGATGACAGCCGATTTATGGACCTCGGTATCAATCCTTGGGGGGCCGAAGCCCTTCCGGAGCTGTGACGTGCCGTCGAAGCGCTTGCTCGGTGTCCTGCCACGGTCGGCGTAGGCCATGACCCGGTGGCCTGAGGCGCGGCGGGGCACCGGCGCCGGATTTGTGCACGCCATGAGCCGGGAGGACGAGCGAAGTCTCAACCGTGTCGGTGGAGCACCCGGCGATCACCGCGGTCGTTGCTCGGTACGGCACCGAGCGACGTGGTCGGCCAGTTCACCGCCACCGCGAGCGCGCTGACCGGTTCGGCAAGCTACGACCCCTGGGGCACCATCACCGCCGACGATCTGACCGACAGCCTCGGCTACCAGGGCGAGTACACCGCCCCCGCCGCCGGCAACGTGAACATGCACGCCCGCTGGTACACCCCGGACACGGGGGGCTTCAACTTCGCGGACACGGTGGACAACCCGGCGGTGGGCGACTCGGCCGCGGCGAACCCGTACGCGTACGGCGCCGGTACGCCACTCACCGGGACGGACCCGAGCGGTCACTGCTTCTGGGACCTGTGCATCGGCGAGACCGAAGGGGCCATCATCCTCGGCACAGCCTTGGTCAGCGCCTGCATCAAGTACTGCTCCTCCCTCTCCAACAGCCTGTCGGACGCGTACAACTCCACGTCGTCCTACATCTCGGATCACGTCCACAACCCCTTCCACAGCAGCCACGCCGCCGCCAGCAGCAGCTCAGCCGCGGGCGCCTCGGCCGCCACCAGCGTCTACGGCTCGTGTGCCGAGGTCTGGTCGATGTACTGCCAGCACCGCTACAACAGGACCCACCCC
>NZ_JBHUDX010000119.1:0-5319 GCF_042678285.1 Streptomyces caeni | reverse complement strand
GGGCTGCTCCCACCCTCCCCGGCACCACCCGGATCAGGCTGCCCTCAGCTCCACCGTCCCGCTGCGACGGAATCAGTGGTGAAGGTCTCTCACCTCCACTCGAACCACTGCGCCTCACGGCGCACGCATGACGCTCGCCACACCGCCGCGACCGTACTCCTCATCCTCGGCGTCCCGGATGTCGTGGTCGACGCGATCATGGGATGGGAGCCCGGGGGAGCGGCCCGGATGCGGGCCCGGTACATGCACATCACGGGGACGATGCTGCGGAAGGTGGCGCAGCAGGTCGGAGACGCGCTCTGGGAGCCGCCGAGCCTGCCTGATGCGGGCCGGAAAGGCGAATGAGACGGAAACCGAGACGGACGAACGACAGAAGGCCGGGCCACTTTCGTGGTCCGGCCCTCTGAGCTGGCGGAGGATACGAGATTCGAACTCGTGAGGGGTTGCCCCCAACACGCTTTCCAAATGTTCGCCCGGGGGTTCAGGGGAGGGCAGGGCCGTTCTGACCAGGGGCGGAGCGGGCTGCCGGACGGTCGGTGGACGGCGCTGGACGGGGATGAATGAGACCAGAACTGAGACCAGAACTGAGACCAGAACTGAGACCAGAGCGTCGATCACACCTTCTTGACGACGATCGTCTCCGGGACCAGTTTCTCCAGGTCGTCCACGTCCGACGTGAAGACGGTGACCTGCCCCTTCTGCTGTCGTGCGACGACGGCGAGCACCGCGTCGATCGCATACTTGTGGCCGTGCAGCTTGGCATCGGCCAGGAGGCGGCGGGCCTGGCGGGCCTCGTCCTTTCCGATGTCGGCGACCTTGAGTCGGGAGAGTACCCAGTCCCAGCGCTGCTCGGTGGTTCTGCCGTCGTACGCCTCGACCAGCGTCATCGGGGAGGTCACCACCTCGGCTTCACCCCGGGCGGCGAGGTCGAGCCAGGCGATCATCTTCCGGTCGCCGCGCACGGCCAGGGACAGGGCTTCGCAGTCGAGTACGAAGATGCGCAGCGGCCGCTGCCCGTGCCCGGCGGCCCGCTTCTTCACGCGGCCGCTCCGGCGTCGTGCTGTCCGGCGGCGCGGCGGCGCTCGTGCTCGGCGTCGAGACCCTCCAACTCCTCGAACGCTGCCGTGCGCTCCTCCTCGGTGAGGGGGCCGTGTTCCTCCTGCAGCCAGTCGGCCAGTTCCCGCAGCCGGTCCCGGTCGCGCTTGAAGCGCAGCGCCTCGGCGACGTACGCCGACAGTCCCCGTTCCGCCGCCTCTGCGCGGATCTCGTCGAGGAGGTCCTCGGGGATCGTCACTGTCACCTTTTTGGTAGTCGCCATACAAGAGACCATACTCCTGGTATTGGCTCCCTTACCAGTGCAGCCGCAAGCGGTGGCGTGACTGGACGGCTCGTCGTTCATGGTGTCGTGCGCCGCCGCAGTCCTCAGGCGGGCACGCCCCGGCACCGTCCGCGCAGTACGGATGGTGGAGCCCGGCTGCGGCTGGGGGCCGGGGCGCACTCGATGCGTGACCGCTGATCAGCGACAGAGGGCGTGTTCGCCGCGGGCTTGAAATGTATTGAATGTCGCAACCGCCCTGGTCACTCTCCCCGCCCGGTTCCGGGGCGTACGAGTCGGTCTCGACTGCCGCAGACGTCACGCTTCCCTCCTCGCGGCCGACTGGACCGTATGCTTCCGTGAGACCAAGGTGAGCAAGGAAGTGGTGGCTGATCGTGTCGCCGCCGGGAGAGAGGACATGCAGGAATGCATGTAGTGGGCGGGAGGTGGCTGTTGCCAGACTGGGCTCATGCCGAAAAAGCGAACGCCCGACAAGAATTTCGCCGAGGTGGTGGCCTCCCTGAAACATGTGGAAGGGTCCGATCCAGCCACCGGTAAGCTCTCGCCCGCGAGTGCGGGCGAACTCGTCGACGGACGGGGCTGTCTATGGGCGAAGAGCCGGGGCCCGCTAGACGCCCGGCTGGCCAAGCGACTCGTGCGCGGCGCGGACGAGATGATCATCGGGGAGGGCGCCGGGGAGGTGCTGCGGCCGGTGCCGGCCGACGGGCGCGAGGAGGCATGGGCCCTGATCAAGGACCGGCTGGACGCACCCGAGCCCGGAACGTACCAGGCGTATGACTTCCGCTCCCAGGACGGCCGCGTCCTGCTGTACGTCGAGGAGTTCTGCTGACGCTGTACTGACGGCATGAGTCGGGGGGTCAGGAATTCCTGACCCCCCGACGTTCATGTCACCTCTCTGGATCCACCACCGCGGTGTTCACCAGCGGTAGTGGTTCGTGCGGAAGATCCGTCCCCATCGGTTGATGAAGTCGACGTGGACGTGGTTGCCGGAGCCGCACGGGCCGCGGTAACGGCAGCGGCCTCCGTACCGCGCGACCTGCTTGGCCTGGCGGATCGCGGCGGCCTTGCTGCTGAACCGGGTGGGGTGCCACCAGTTCAATACGTTGCGCTTCTTGGGGATGTACTTGGCGCAGTTGTGGACCAGCGACGACCGGCCGTCGGTGACCACGAAGTAGGTGTGGCTGCGGGCGACGGTCAGGTTGAAGACGGTGCGGACCGACTGTGTGCGGCTGGTGGATGTAACCTCTGGCGCGAGCCCGCTCGGGTTCGACAGGCGCGAGCCCGGAGTCAGCTGGAACGCGTCGAGCCAGCCGCGGCCCTGGACGAAGAACGGGTGGTTGGCGGTCGCGGTGATCTTCTTCGACCTGCCGTCGCCGTCCGCGTCCACGGACAGGGTGACCAGATCCTTGGTGCCGTGACCGATGATTACGTCGGAGACCGGGGAGATCGTGGCCTCACCGGTGATCTCGTCCACCGCTTGGACCAGGTCTCCAACCTCCACCTGGCTGATCGGCTTGGTGCTGCCGTCGGCCAGCACGACCAGCGTCTCGGGCAGGAAGGAGTTCCAGCGGCAGCTACGGCCGATGGCCCGTGCGGCCCGCAGGGCGCGGTAGCCACGGTAGGCCCGGTAGCCCCAGGCGGCGGCACCGAGGCTGGGGATGAAGCCGGCCGCGGTGAGCGCGATGTCCCATTTGTTGCGCCATGCCCAGCGCTTGGCCTTCTTGAAGAACTTCTTCCAGCCCCACTTGCCGTCGAGGTCGAAGCAGTTGACCGGGTCGGCCGAGCAGTACTCGTAGGCGTTGGCGTTGCCGCCGCGCTGGGGGTCGACGGACAGGAAGCGGCCCGTGGCGGGGTTGTACTGGCGTACGCCCATGAGGGTGTAGCCGGCCACCGTCTCGCTGGAGCGCTGTTTCCCGCCGAGCCAGCCGTAGCGGACGGCCTGCTGACCGCTGCGCGGGTTTCCGTACTCGTCGGTGTCCAGGGCGATCGGCGCCTCGCCCGCATTGAGCGGGAGCTGGAGCGCCACGTCGCCGTGGATGTCGGTGAACTGGAGCACCGTGTCACCGGTCGCGCTGGTGACCGCGCCGCGCACACCTCGTACGCGCGGGCGCTCCTGACCGGGAGTCGCCCGGAACGGTGAGCCGCGGGGGAGCACCTATCGCTAATTTCCGCTCCGGTACTCCCAAGGCCGGTGCTCCCGGCGCTGTCCGTCCACGTCCGAGCTGGTCCCATCATGGCAACTGAGACCAAAACTGAGACCACAGCACGACGAAGGTCCCGGCCGCTGCGCGATCGGGACCTTCGTTTCGGCTGGTCAGCCGTGGCGGAGGATACGAGATTCGAACTCGTGAGGGGTTGCCCCCAACACGCTTTCCAAGCGTGCGCCCTAGGCCTCTAGGCGAATCCTCCGCCGGAAACATTACATGACGGCGGGGAGTGCTAGCGAACTCGTTCAGCGCCTCCGTCATCGGGTACGCTGGGCCCAGCCCCTCACGCGGCGCTATCTGACTGAACTCCCCCAGGGCCGGAAGGCAGCAAGGGTAGGTCGGCTCTGGCGGGTGCGTGGGGGGTCTTCTGCATTGCCGGGTACGAGGGCGCACGGGGGGCGTCCGAGGGGAGGGGCTCGGGCGCGGCATGTTGTCGGTGGGCGCCTATAACCTCGTAGTCGTGTCGTCTCTCGCGCTGTACCGCCGCTATCGCCCGGAGTCGTTCGCCGAGGTCATCGGGCAGGAGCATGTCACTGACCCGCTGCAGCAGGCGCTGCGGAACAACCGGGTCAACCACGCGTACCTGTTCAGCGGACCGCGCGGCTGCGGCAAGACGACCAGCGCGCGGATTCTGGCGCGGTGCCTGAACTGCGAGAAGGGACCGACACCGACTCCGTGCGGCGAGTGCCAGTCCTGCCGGGACCTGGCCAGGAACGGGCCGGGGTCCATCGACGTCATCGAGATCGACGCCGCGTCGCACGGTGGTGTCGACGACGCCCGTGACCTGCGGGAGAAGGCGTTCTTCGGGCCCGCGAGCAGCCGGTACAAGATCTACATCATCGACGAGGCCCACATGGTCACGTCGGCGGGGTTCAACGCGCTGCTGAAGGTCGTCGAGGAACCGCCCGAGCACCTCAAGTTCATCTTCGCCACCACCGAGCCCGAGAAGGTCATCGGGACCATCCGTTCGCGGACCCATCACTATCCGTTCCGGCTCGTCCCGCCGGGCACCCTCCGCGACTACCTCGCCGAGGTCTGCCAGAAGGAGAGCATCCCCGTCGAGGACGGGGTCCTGCCCCTCGTCGTGCGGGCGGGTGCCGGGTCCGTGCGTGACTCCATGTCCGTCATGGACCAGCTGCTGGCGGGCGCGGGTGCCGACGGCGTGACCTACACCATGGCCACCTCGCTGCTCGGGTACACGGACGGGTCGCTGCTGGACTCCGTCGTCGAGGCATTCGCCGCCGGGGACGGGGCCGCCGCCTTCGAGGTCGTCGACCGGGTGATCGAAGGGGGCAACGATCCGCGGCGGTTCGTCGCCGATCTGCTGGAGCGGCTGCGGGACCTGGTGATTCTCGCCGCCGTGCCCGACGCTGCCGAGAAGGGCCTCATCGACGCCCCGGCCGACGTATTGGAGCGGATGCAGGCCCAGGCGGGCGTCTTCGGCCCGGCCGAGCTGAGCCGCGCCGCCGACCTCGTCAATGAGGGTCTCACCGAGATGCGAGGGGCCACCTCGCCCCGGCTGCAGCTCGAACTGATCTGCGCACGGGTGCTGCTGCCCGCCGCCTACGGGGACGAGCGGTCGGTCATGGCCCGCCTGGACCGGCTGGAGCGGGGTGTCAACTTCTCCGGCGGCGGTGCGGGACCGGCCATGGGGTATGTGCCTGGCCCAGAGGTGCACGGAGGGATGGCCGGGGGACCGGGGCCGCAGGCGGCGGCGCCCGTGGCACCCGGCGGCGGTGTGGCGGCGGCCCGGGCCGCCGTGCGGAACGGTGGGGC
>NZ_JBHUDX010000118.1:0-40399 GCF_042678285.1 Streptomyces caeni | reverse complement strand
CCCACCGCGACGAGCGGCGGAAGGAGGCGCCCGAGCGCCCGTCGCACGGGACACCGAGCGGGTCCCCGGGCGCCCGGCACGACAGGGCGCATCCGGCCCACGATGCGGCCCAGGATCCGTCCTCGGGGCCCCGGTCCGCACCGCCCGGACCGCCGGTGGCCGCCCGCCACCCGCGGTCCATGGCGGCGCCCGGCCGTGACGGCGAGCTGCGGCGCACCTTCGAGGCCCTCCCGGCACGGCCGACGGAGGACGCCGAACGGTTCGCCGGGACGTGGTGGGGCGACGCCTGGGTCGCCGCGCTGGAGGAAGGGGCGCTGGACGCGGCGCGGCTGGCACGGGGGAGGGCCTGCGCGGGACGGGGGAACGTGGACGCCATCACCGTCACGCCGGGGCTCGTACTGGCGTACGTACAGGGAAGCCGTCCACGCCCCTACCGCGTACAGGTGCGGCTGCGGACGTTCTCCGACGACGAGTGGGACCGCTTCCTGGACGCTGCCGCCGAGCGGCCGGGGCACATCGCCGCGCTGCTGGACAGACAGCTGCCGCGGTCCCTCGCCGAGGGCGGGGTGCGGATGCTCCCCGGCCCCGGCGACCTCGAACCGCACTGCGGCTGCCCCGACTCCGGCCACACCTGCAAGCACGCGGCCGCCGTCTGCTACCAGACCGCGCGCCTGCTCGACCAGGACCCCTTCGTGCTGCTCCTGCTCCGCGGCCGGGGCGAGCGAGAGCTGCTCGACGCGCTGTCCCGGCGCACCGCGGTGCGCGCGGCGCGGGCCGCGCAGGAGCGGAAGCCCGTCCCCGTCCCCGGTGTGCGCGCCCGTGACGTCGTGACCCCGCGCGCGCTGCCCCCGCTTCCCGCCCCGCTGCCGCCGCCCGCCCACCCCGAGCAGCCGCCGGTCTGCCCCGGGGTGCCGGGCGGTCCGGACCCGTTCGCCCTGGACCAACTGGCCACGGACGCCGCGGCCCGTGCGCACGCGCTGCTGACCACCGGGCACGATCCGGTCGCGGAGCTGACCCTCTGGCAGGACGCGGTACGGCTCGCCGCCGCCCGCCCCGGCTCGGGCCTCACCGCGGCGACCCGGGAGCTCTACTCCTCGCTGGCCGCCGCCACCGGGCGCACCCCGGCCGAGCTGGCCCGGGCGGTCGCCGCATGGCGGCAGGGCGGGCGGGAGGCACTCACCGTGCTTGAGGAGCCCTGGGACCCGCCGGCGGGTCGCTTCGACCGCGCCCGCCCCCTGCTGCTCGCCGCCGGCCTCCCCGCGTTCCGCCCATGGCACAACCGGCTCACCCATCCGGACGGCCACACGCAGCTCCGTCTCGGCCGGGACGGCCTCTGGTACGCGTACGAGTCGGAGCCGGGCCGCGAGGACTGGTGGCCCCGGGGCACCGCGGACCCGGATCCGGTCGGCGCACTGACCGGCCTGGGGGCGCCCGGGGGCGAAGCCGGCGCTCGGTGAGGGCGGTCCGGGGCTCCTGCTGGAGACGACCCGGCCGTACGAGGCTCCCGTCCTGATCCTGGGTCCCTCACTGAGCCACCTGGCGCAGGTTGCAACGGCCGTCCAACGGCGTCCGGCCATTTCCGGCTCGGCCTCATCGGGAACCATCGCGACGGGGCTTCTGCAGCTGCCGCGGTCCCTCGCCGAGGGCGGGGTGCGGATGCTCCCCGGCCCCGGCGACCTCGAACCGCACTGCGGCCGCCCCGACCCGGGCCACACCTGCAAGCACGCGACCGCCGTCTGCTACCAGACCGCGCGCCCACTCGACCGTTGGGGGAGTGTCACCGCCCCGCACGGTCACCGTCCGGTCGGCCCGGTCTCTTGAGCGCCGCCAGCCGCTTTCCCCGACGAGGTATCTCGTGCCGTGCGCGGTGCGGCCGCCGGGGTAGAGATACAGCTTGCCGTCGCTCGTGGCTGCCCAGAAGTCCGGTGAGGCCGTCCCCCGGGTACCAGTCCGCCGTGTGGCCGATCAGTGCGGAGGTGCCGTCGCTACCGGCGAAGTAGCGGTCCGGCAAGGCCTGTCCGTCGTCGTGGGCACCGGGCGCGTGGACGTGCAGGTCTTCGCGGGGCCGCACCACGGCCGGCTGGGAGCCCTCGCAGGCGACGTCGGACAAGCCGTCGGTGAAGTTCGAGTACAACATCACGCCCGGTGAGCCGGTGTCCGTGGTGAGCTCGGCGCCGCAGGACAACGGCACGCACGAGGAGACGGCCGTCTTCCATGACGGTCTCGGCCGCGAACGGCAGACCCAGCAGCCCGCCGTCGGCAAGGGCCGCCTGATCACCGACGTCCACTACAGCGTCAACGGCACGATCGAGCGGACCGGCAACGCCTACTACGCACCGGGCGATCCGCAGCCGGTGATGTTCGAGGTGGCCTCCGACTTCGCCATTCCCAACTCCACCCTGTACGCGTACGACGGCTTGGGCCGCGAGCTGTCCGAGACACCGTACGAGGCGGGCACCGTCAGGCCTGAGAAGTCCACGCGCTACGAGTACGGCTACGACTACCCCACCGCCATCGAACCGGACGGCGCCGCCTCGCAGCGTTCCTGGACCGACTTGCTCGGCCGTCCGGCCCGGCCGCACCCACGACATCACCGCCGCCCGCCGCGACCGTATCCTGGCCCACCTGCGTGCTGCCGGCCCCGGGGCCCTGGCCGACCTGGGCTTCCTCGGCCTGGACGACGACGGTGACGACCCCGTGGTCGTCACCGGCTTCAAGGCCACCCGCGCCCGCAAGCTCACACCCGCCGAGAAGGAGGCCAACCGGGTCCTGGCCGTCGGACGCGTTCCCGTCGAACGCGGCTTTGCCCACCTGAAGAACTGGCGGATCCTCACCAAGCTCCGTACTGACCCGCCCGCGCCTCCCACCTGTTTCGCGCGCTGCTCGTCCTGACGAACATCGAGGCCACTACCGACAATTGATCTCTACCGCAGGCAGCCCACGATCAGCACATGCCCCGGAACCGCGTCACCGGGCCGGGATCGGCTGAGTGAGGTTCACCGGGTTGCCGTCGGGGTCCTGGATGTGGGCGACGCGCTGTCCCCACGGCATGTCGTTGGGGCCGCCGCGGACCGAGCCGCCCAGCGCCGCCACCCGGCCGAGCGTCTCATCGACGTCGTCGACACCGATGCTGAGCAGGATCCGCGGCCCCGCCCCGGTCCCCGGGTTCGCCTTGGCCACCAACCCGAGGTCGGTGTCGCCGATGCGCAGGCCGAGGTAGAAGACCGGGCCTTCCGCCGGCACCCGGAAGATCTCCTCGGCGCCGAACAATTTCGTATAGAAGCCGAGCAGAACGTCCTGGTTGGCAGTAATGATCACTGGCTGGATGGTGGACATGGCACTCCTGTCGAGAACGGTCGTGTCGCTGGGTAGACCGTTCGAGGACGGTGAACTCACCGGCAAAACCACCCCGCCGGACGATCTACAACACAGGCTGCTGCCCATGACCAGCACGAGCACCCCGAAACGAGGTCACGCCACCCCGCTGACCAGCCACTTCAAGACGGCGGAGCTTCACTGCAGCAAGTGATCCAGGGCTGACGCCGGGCGGAGCGAGGGCCGTACGCGGCCCCGCCCCGCCGCACGACATCGGAAGGGGGCTGCATGCTGTCGATGCATCTGCGCCTGGCCGATCTCCAGGAGCCCAAGTGGAGGCCGGAAGGCGGGCGTTGGACCAGCGGCGCGAGCTGGATCGAGTCCGCGAACGTGTCCACGTTGGTCATGGAGATCAACGACGACCAGTCGCCGCGCGTACGGGTCCGTGTGAAGGAGTGCAAGCAGGAAGAAGCCGACTTCGTCGAACTCACCATGGAGCCCGGACAAGCCGGCCTTGCAACAGGTGTTTTCGGCGCGGCCCCGCTCTACCTGGCAGAAGACGCCGGCGCACTGCATGCCTCATGCGACCTGACACTGCTGCGACCACATCTACGGGCTGACCGCCTGGTGCCGCGCGCCGTAGCCCGAACACTGACGAGGCAGCACCGCTACACGGCAAGAACCTGGCCGATCTCGTTGTTGTCGTGCACGTAGGCGAGGCTGTTGCCCATGCAGGTCACCACGTCCATACGAGACGCTGTTCGAAGGCGTCTACCGCCTCACCGAACGGGCTCGCACCGGCGACATGCGCACCGTACGACTCGGCCAGCGTCGCGGCCCACGCCCAGCCCGGCACACTGCTCGTGCTGTGCTCCCCCCTCGCCCCGATCACCCGGATTGAGCCGACCCCCGCCACGGTGGACACTCCGAGGGGACGCGCTACCGTCACCATCCGGCACGAGTGGGGCCTGCGGACCCAGATCAACACCATGCACCGGCACTGGGTGCTCCCCTCAGGTGCCGAGGCCCGAGACAAGATCCGCAGACGTGTGTTGTTCCCCCGCGAGCTGGAGCGCTACGCGGAGGGCGCCGGCTTCAAGGTCCTGGACATGCTTGACGGCACAGGGGAAGGGCTCACCGGCCCAACCGCATACGCCGTGGCCCGATACACCCGGCAGTGACCGGCGGGGCGGGCAGTCGCGCCAGTGCCAGCCACCTGACCCCTGACGGCAGGGCTGTTGCAAGGTCGAATATCAGGCGTGAATGTGCAGGTCGCAGGGGATGCCGAAGAGATCGAGTGGGGGTACGGTGCGAGGGCGAGCCTCCGGCGTGCATCGGCGATCGAACCGCCCATCCGGCGAAGGAAGGAGGGAAGTCCAGGTCGGCGAAGCCCACCACCTCCACCACCCGCGTATCAATGCGGCCGTGAGCGCGTACCGTGGAGCGGAAGGCGGCCCGCACGCGCTGCCAGGGTGTGCAACGCATCGGCCACCACGACCCCGTCCTCCAGCTCCAGCGCGGCCAGCAGTGCGGCGAAGCCGGTGTTCTCACTGCCCTTGTCCGCCACCTTCTGCTGTGCGACCAGTGTTCCGTCCTGCAACACCGCCCCCAGCACCATCACGGGCATGGCAGACTCAGGAAGCACCGAAGCACCGAAGCACCGAAGCACCGAAGCACCGAAGCACCGAAGCACCGAAGCACCGAAGCACCGAAGCACCGTTGCTCATCGAAGACTTGAGAGGTCATCGATGAGCAACGGAGCTTCGCCCGTCTCGGGCACGGTCCGCTGACACTGGTGGTTACGGACATGATCTTGTGGTGAGGCCTGTCCTGCCAGGGGCTTTACGTCTGTCCAGAGCCGGGGCCGCCCGGCCCGATCCACCCGGACCCGCGCCGATCAGCCCGTGAGCCGAAGCACCATAGGCGTCACCACGCCCGCCGCCGACTTGCGGTTTCGGCGCGGCGAGGCACAGCAGTTGTCACTTGGTCGGCGTGCCACTTGTCACCAGCAGCATGTGAAGCATCGCTGTTGTCACCGTCGGCTACCTGAGTTGCACGGCGGCCAGCACCCCAGTGTTGACCTGTGCGGCGGGCCGCTCGTCCAGGGCCGCTCGTCCAGGGGGCCTTCGTGACACGTGCCCCGCCGTACGAGGCGCCGGCCTCCGGAGGCCGGGTTTCGAATCGTCTCCCCATGCGCACTTGACCTGGAGCGCGCTCCAGATCCAAGGATGGGGGACATGGATATCAACATCACTGACCCCCAGATCGTTCTCGGGACGATGGACTTCGGTACCCGCGTCGGCCCGGACGAAGCTTTCGCGATCCTCGATTCCTTCGTCGGGGGAGGCGGTGTCTGGCTCGACACCGCGAACTGCTACTCCTTCTGGGCCGATTCGAGTGGCGTCGGCGGTGCCAGCGAGCGCGTCATCGGCGCATGGCTTCGATCCCGCCCCGGCGCGCGCGACGCGGTGCGGATCGCGACGAAGGTCCGCCAGAATCCGCTCGTTCCGCACTCCTGGCCACAGAGCGCCGAAGGACTTTCCGCCCCCGCCGTACGAATTGGTGTTGAGGGAAGCCTGGGGCGTCTCGGAGTCGATCACGTCGATCTCCTTTGGGCTCACGCCGAGGACCGCACTGTGCCGCTGGAAGAGACCGTCGGTGTCTTCGGTGAGCTGGTCACGAAGGGAACGGCTCTGCGGGTCGGGGCGGCGAATCATGCTGCCTGGCGCGTCGAGCGTGCCCGGTCACTCGCCCAGGAGCAGGGCGTTGAACCGTGGACGGCCCTGCAGCTGCGCCACTCACTCGTCCAGCCGCGCCCACTCACCCCCCTCGCGGAGAGCGGCCATCGGCTTCTCGCCGACGAGGACCTGGACTTCGCACAGTCGGAGGGGCTCACTATGTGGTCGTACAGCTCGTTGATGTGGGGATCCTACGTGCGCGCAGACAAGCCGCTTCCGCAGACATATGATCATCCTGGTACCACCCGGGTGCTCTCGGTCTTGGACGACGTGGCCAGCGAGCTGGCGGCCACGAGGAACCAGGTCGTCCTCGCATGGCTGATGTGCCAGGGGATCGACCCCATCGTCGGCGTGAGCCGGGTGGAGCAGATCGAGGAGGCGCTCGCCGCACGCCGTGTGCGGCTCGATGAGGAGCACCTGGCTCGCTTCGTCGAAGCGCGGTAGCAGCGGTCAGACAAGGAGCCCCGTGACCACCCGCCTCACTCCGGCAGCAGCGGCCGACCGCACCGGTGTCTCCCTTGACACACTGCGCTACTACGAGCGCGAAGGGCTGATCGGACCGATCCGGCGCTCACCCGGTGGGCGCAGGGAGTACACCGAGGACGACCTCTTCTGGATCGGCTTGGTCACGTGCTTTCGTGACGCCGGCCTCGGCATCGCGGACCTTCGGCAATTCGTCGCCATCCTGCGCGCCGAGCATCCTGCGCAGGACCGGGTCGCCTTCCTCCGCGAACGCCGTGCCGCCCTGGAGCAGCGAGTGGCGGCGCTGTGCCGGGCCATGGAGGTCCTCGATGACAAGATCGCCTACTACAGCTGAGTGCCGAGAGCCCCGCACTCAACTCGCGCTCTACCCACCGCGCATCGCCCACCACTCCGAACCCCTCGCCGTGAAGCCGGCAGTGGCACAACGTCCGTGCCCTGACCCAGGGAGGCAGATGGACTCACGGCATTCCCCGCCACCGCCTCGGCCCAGTTGCATGACACCATGCCGAACAACTGTGTCCTGTCGAAATGCATCTGTCAGATGGCGAGCCGCTGACCTGGTGGGGTGCCACGTCGTATGAGAACGCTGGCCCTCAGCGTTCTCAACTGACATGGCTTTCACGGTGCTGACGGATGGGATAGCTGACTCAGCCGCCATGCTCTTCAGCGAAGCTGCCCATGGTCTCCCTCAGGCGGCGCCGTGCTGCATCCAGACGTTCCGCGTAGTCAGCAGCGAAGATCCCGGGAAGTGCCTTGTCCAGCGTCCCCGTGAGCTTGTGGATCGGGGCCCACGCGGCTGGGTCGTCCACCAGACGGCTGAGGTCCGTCATCTGAACTCGCTCCAGCCAGTCCGAGAGGACGAGTGCCTCGTCGGGGGTGAGCTTGATGGTGATCTCAGTGCCGTCCACGAGTCGAACTTAGAGGTTGTCTCACGTGGCAAGTTTCGCGAGATTCTTGCAGCAGGTCAGGGCGGCGGCCATGGCCAGGCCTCGGCTCTGCCAGTCGTTGCGGACCACGTACGGGATCTTGAGACCACGAGCAGCCCATGGCAGGCTCATGCCGCGTGATCGATGAATTCGCGAAAGACAATATGCACGGGAGACTGCGGCGGGACCGCAAGGCGCTGCTCTGGAAACTCGACGGCCTGTCCGAATACGACGCCCGCCGACCTTTGACAGCGACCGGGACCAACCTCCTCGGCCTGGTCAAACACGTGGCCAGCGTCGAGGCCAGGTACTTCGGCGAGGTCTTCGACCGCCCTTCCCCGGAACCGCTGCCCCGGTGGCAGGACTCCAACGGCAGCGATCTGTGGGCGACCGAGGACGAGACCCGCGATCAGATCATCGGGTTCTACCGGCGCACGTGGGAACACTCGGACGCGACGATCAACGAGCTTCCCCTCGACGCCCCCGGCCACGTGCCATGGTGGCCGGAGCCTTATGCCGACACGAACCTGTTCGCCATCATGGTCCATGTCCTCGGTGAAGTTCCACCCTGATCGTGGACAGCGGTTGCTTACGCTGCGGGGGTGAAGTCCTGCTGCAGTCTGGCTCGGGTTTCGAGTGGGGTGAGGTACCCGAACTCGGGGTGTTTGCGGAGCCTGGTGCGGTTGTACAGTACCTGCGGCACATCGGAACGAACACGGTCTCGGTGTTGGCCAAGAACCCGCATCGCCCTCTGAGTGCCGTCGAGATGCAGCGGCGCACAGCACTTGCCGCGTTCCTGGACACGTGCAGTGAGGATGCACTCATTGAGGAAGTGCTGCTGCCGCTCTTCCGTCAGCTGGGCTTTCACCGGATCACAGCAGCCGGGCACCGGGACAAGGCGCTGGAGTACGGCAAGGACATCTGGATGCGGTACACCCTGCCGACCCAGCACTTCCTGTACTTCGGCATCCAGGTGAAGCGCGGGAAACTGGACGCCACCGGAAAGCCCAGGGCGGGCAACGCCAACATCGCTGAGATCCATAATCAGGCTCTGATGATGCTGGCGCACGAGATCTTCGACCCCGAGACCAACCCGCGCGTCCTCGTCGACCATGCGTTCATCGTGGCCGGCGAGGAGATCACCAAGGCTGCACGCAACTGGCTGGGCAACGCGTTGGACGCGGCGAAGCGGAGCCAGATCATGTTCATGGATCGCGACGACATCTTGAACCAGTTCGTGGTGACCAACCTGCCGCTTCCCGTAGGCGTGCTGCCGAGTGCGACGCCATCCGGTGGTACCGCGGAAGCGCCGTTCTGATGCTCGTTCGGGGTGTGCGGCCTCAGGGGGACCGGCGGGGTGCGGCCGCGATACGGACGTCAGCGGAGCTGTCAGGGGGCCTGGCCGCGACCGCGGCGACGGAGTCCGGGTGGGTCGGCAGCACGAACCAGACGTTCCCAGGCCGTGCGGCGGACGCCCCACGCGTCGAGGAGCGCGTCCAGCGGGGTTTCCCTCGCGGCCGGGCTCGGTCGGATCCTCGACGGCGATATCCGGTGTCAGGCTGCCCTGCAGGGGTGAGCCTTCGGGGACGGCGCCAGCGCGACACCTTCCGTCATGCCTTCACGGGGCCGGTGGCAGAGCAGGTCGATCTCGAACTCAGCGAAGGTGGCGAGGACGTTGAAGAACATAGTCGGGGCTCGCATGTTGCGCCCGCCCTGGCGACTCCCGGCAGCATGCGGTGGAGCTCAGTAGCGTGGAGGGATGAGAACACGTGGGGGGAGGCTCGCCGCCGTCGTGAGCCTGATAGCCGGCATGGCCCTGGTGCTGGGCGGCTGCGGCAAGATCAGAGCGGACAACACCGGTTCGGGAGAGACGAGCGCGACAAAGCTCGGGTTCAAGAAGTACGCGGGCGCGGTGGGCTACCCGTCGGTGACCGGCCCGCACAACAAGGGGTACGTGGCGCCTGGCGAGGGTCTGCGCCAGCTGGTGCCGCTGGGCGACTGCGCCTTGGGAGAGGGGACGTTCGCCAACGGGTACCGCTATGTCAACGTCAACTGGACCGGTTCGCAGGGCTGTACGAAGCTCTCGATCACCCCGAAGCCGGGCGCAGACGACGAAGCCGACGTGCCGTACTCCATGCGCAGCGGCTGGCTCGGCGGCGGCCTGCCGGGCGACGTGGTGGTGCCGTGGGACGACAGTTCACTGATCGGGGTCGGCGCCACGCTGACTCGCCGAGCGCCGAACGGCGAGCAGTCCCGGCTCGCCGCGCTGCCGCTGACGTTCAACACCCACCCCGAGCAGGAGACCGCGGACGACGCCTCGGTGAACACCGCGATGAAGGTCGGCACGCGCCTGCTGATCGGCGGCGGCCAGACCGTCGACCAGGTGGAGTCTCCGTACGTGTTCGCGTCCGACGACGCGGGCAAGACCGTGCGTCGCGTGCCGCTGCCGGCGATCGACGGTCGGCAACCGTCCACGCCCGTGGGCGACTTCGGCGTCAACGGCACACAGGTCGTCGCCTTCGGCGCGGCGGCGACCAACGCCTACAACTTCCACCCCACGGGCACGATCCCGTTCTGGCACAGCGCGGACGGCGGCTTGCACTGGACGTCCGGCGACATCACCGGGATGCCACCGGGCACACAGGTGCACCGCGTCCTGTACGCGTCGGGCCACTGGTTCGCCGTGGGCGGCTACGCGAAGGCCGGCGCCTTCTACGATTCCCTCCCGCTGGTTCTCACCAGCCAGGACGGCACCCACTGGATGCGGATGGACAGTTCGGCGATGGGCACCGGCAACATCGCTGCCGCGACCGTCGACTCCGCGGGCCACCCGGTCCTGGTCGGCTCGGCCCCCCGGCCGAAGTCCGAGCCGAACTCCCGCACGGTGTGGTGCAGTTCCGTCTGGGTTGGCGACGGGACGACCACGGGCTGGCAACGCGGCGGCCTCGGCTGCAGCGAGGATCCCCCGAGCGCGGCGGCCACCCTCACGGACGGGCGTGTGCTGATCGCGGGCAACCGGGACCTCTGGCTCTCTCGAAGCCCGTGGCCGGGGCGCGGTCACAAGTCTTGATCTCTTCCCGCGGCGGATGCGCCGTCACAGGATCCACGAGATCGGCGAGGTCCTGGAGCTGCTGCGGGGTGCCGGGGCGCTCAGCATCTGGAACGGCCGCCCCGCGGGGATGCCGTTCTGGCTGGGGCGGGGCTGGGGTCGTGAGTCGCGGCCACGACACTCCCGCGGTGCCGACCCGGGCAAAGCGACCGGGTGCCGAATTCGGAGCCCCCGGCCCGCCCGAAGAAGGCGAGGGTGGGCGACGACGGCGCCGACCGCCCCATCGTGGTAGCCGAGCCAAGGAGAAGGCCGAGCGGAGCCGAGCCGGGGCCGCAACCCATTGTCATATCCCTGTGGTGAGGTGAAGTCAGACAACGGAGAGCGAGAGGCGGAGGGGACGATGGGTGAGTGCACGGCGTGGCGACCGTTTCTGGAGCAGTGGAGCGCGGAGTGGATCGCGGGGCACGACCCGGAGAAGGACGCGCCGCTCGCGCCGGAGGTCGTGCGTGACACCTGGCTCGGGTTCGCGTCGGCGAGCGAGACCGAGGTCGCCGCGGCCGAGGCCCGGCTGGGACGCCGGCTGCCGCCTTCGCTGCGGCAGTTCCTGCAGGTCACCAACGGGTGGAGGGACGCGGGCAACTTCATCTACCGGCTGGCGGGCACCGCGGAGCTGGAATGGCTGCGCGATACCGACGACCGCACCTGGATCGAGGTCTGGGAAGACCTCGCGGAGGACGAGGACGAGGACGGTGAGGATGCGTTCGGCGTTCAGGAGGCGAAGATCCTCGCGCGCTCCCTGCGCCTGTCCCTCGAGGGTGACGCGGCGGTCATGCTGCTCGACCCGGACGACGTGGACGAGGACGGTGAGTGGGCGGCGTACTGGCTCGCTTCCTGGTCCGGCGAGGGACCGGAGCGGTACGGCTCCTTTTACGACCTCATGCGCCGGCAGTGGGTGTCCTTCCACGCCCTGCGCAAGCCGCCGGGCGCCACCCGGGACCACTGGGACGCGGAGGTCGAGCGAGCCCGCTGCGAGGCGCTGGCCGGGGCCGTCGACAGACCGCTGGCGGTGTTCGCCCAGGCGCACGAGTACGGGCGGGAGCGGGCCGACGTGCTGAGCATGCAGATGAAGGCGATGCTCGGCGATTGGCGCGGCCACATCGCGAGCCTGATGTGGTACCGCCTGGGGCACGACGACCTCCTGCTCAGTCCGCTGTTCGCCGCGCAACTCCTGCCGCTGCTGGTCCGGCAGGATCAGCTCGCGCACCCTCACGACCTGCGGCCCCTGCCGCGGCTCAGGGAGTACGCGCCCGCGCCTGTGCGGGCGCTCGTCGCCGACTACGAGGCCCGTACGGCCGAGCCGGGCTTCCGGCTCACCTTTGGCGGGTCCGAGTTCGACGCGGCCGTGCACGCCGTCACCGACCGCCTCACCGGACACCCAGCCTTCCAGGCTCCCGACGAACCGCCGAACCGTACGGGTCCGATCGTCGTCAGCCTGTACGCGGGCGGCGGCCCGCGGCCGGAAGCCGACCCGCTGTCCGACCCCGCCAAGGTCCGCGCGGCCCGCGCGGCCCTGTGTGACGAGGCGTGGCCCGAACTCCATGCCGCGCTGCGCCTGTGGGAGCCGGTGTGTGAGGACCATATCGCCCCGATGTCCCTGTTCGCCGACCCGGTCCTGGCCCAGATGATCACCCCGGACCGCGGCCGCGAGATCCTGGCCACGCCCCGAGGGACGGGCCCCGGCCTCCCGTAGACTGGGCGTTCCAGCAGTCAGGGACAGCGACACCGTACGGGGGAATGGCATGTCCGAGGAACGCGAGGGTGTCGTGATGTACTGGCGGCCTGGGTGCGTGTTCTGCATGAAGTTGCGGCTGAGCCTGCTCTTCACCCGCCTGCGCTACTCCAAGCGGAACATCTGGCGGGACAAGGACGCAGCGGCGTTCGTCCGTTCCGTCGCGGACGGGAACGAGACGGTGCCCACCGTCACCGTCGCCGGGCACGCCATGGTCAACCCGTCGAAGCAACAACTACTGGACGCGGTCCGCGCGCACGCACCGCACCTGCTGGCGCCCTGACCTGGCGCGAGAGGAGACAGGGCGAGGGCGCGATGGCCTGTGGCCGGCCCAGACGCGGTCGAGGGCCGCCGGGCACCACCCCAACGCGAGCCCGCCCTGTTCCGCATCGCACAGCGCACCTCGACCATGTCGTCGTAGATCCGGGGTACGACGGCCTCGACCGGGAGACAGGCCAGTTCCGGCCGTAACGCCCGCTCCGCATCAGCTTCCGCGCGCCCTCTGTCGCATAGAGGCAGTCGATCAGGCCGACCTGTCGTCGCGCCCGAACTCCGCCACTCGAAGGCAGCGATGTGTAGACCTACACCGCCGATCTCGGGCGACCTCCATCCGAAATCGCACCAACGGTGCATCGTGGCGATGGCTGCGCGGTACGCCATACCTGACGGAGCGTCGGGCTTCTCAGCATCGCCGATCGACGAATCGTGTACGTGACCTGCAGATTTCCAGTAGCGACGGGGACAGGAGAGGGGGGACGGATCGGCTACAGGAACGGTGACGGCGTCCTACATGACTCGCCTGGCTTCCTACCGGATCCGCATGCCCTCGCGGATCCCGTTCACCTGCGTCAGATGGACAGCGGACACCAGCGCAGGGTATGCACGCGTATCGCCCTGTTCATCATCCCGGAACTCGAGGACAACCCATGCGTGCAACGCAGCTCATACCTGGAGTGGCCGTCGTGCTACTCGCAGCCGCTCTCGCGTCCGGCTGCTCTGGTGGACACAGCACTGCGGCCGGGGCCGGGCCCGTGGTTTCCTCCGTCGCGGCGACTCCGACGCCCGGGATTACTGCGGTAAAAGAGGTCGGAAGTTCGCCAACGCCGAGCACCGCCACGTCGACTGGCTACCCGACCACCCCAGCCGCTCCAGGCGCGGCCGTGCCGCAGGTACGAGACGCCTTCGCAGTACTGCAAGCAACGTACAACGACAGCTGCGGGACCCCCGGAAACTGCCAGTACTTCCTCAACCGTCTCCTGACCAACCTCGACGACCTCGGCAACTCGATGAAGGTCAGCCCGAAGGGCACAGCCCACTTCAGGCAGCCGCTCGCCTGGATCGAGCAGATGCAGAACGCGCTGGGCGGCGACTTCACGTTCGACAACCTCCACAAGCACCAGAAACTGCTGGTCACGACCCGCGACAAGATCAACACTTGGATGCAGTCGTACCCGAACGACTACCGCTAGTCCGAACATGTCACCCACCGCAAATAGGCGAGAAGCTGCAGGTGAGCGGCACAGTCAGGAGATGGCCGCCGTGGGCGGCTGAGGTCAGTGGCCGCCCGGGAAGGCAGGGTAGTCGGCGAAGGCGTCCGTCTGGGTGAAGCCGCGGTTCATCGTGCCCTCCGCGGACAGCGGGAAGGCGTTGATGAGGAAGCCGGCCCCGATGGGGGCCGTTCCGCTACGACTGCGCCTTCCCGACGAAGTAGCCGAGGCCGGTGAGGGCGCTGCGGGTGCTCACCGGGAAATCACCGCGCCTTACGCGCGGCGGTTCGAGGACGCCCCTGACGGCCGCGAGCCCCTCGCAGCGGCGCTGCCCGTGAAGCGGAAAAAGAACCATGGCGCCGTGGTTATGGGCGTGGTGGTCGGGGGGGTGCCTCTATGTCTTTCGTCAAGCGAGGCGTGGGGTTCTGGGTTCGTAGAAGGTGCCGTCGCGGAGCATCGCGAACAGGACGTTGATCCGTTGTCGGGCCAGGCGGAGAAGTGCCTGGGTGTGGGTCTTGCCTCGGGCCCGGCAGCGGTCGTAGTAGGTGCGGGAGGCGGGATCGTTTAGAGCGGCGAACGCGGACAGGAACATCGCCCGCTTGAGCTGCCGGTTGCCGCCTCTGGGTGCGTGTTCGCCGTGGATCGAGGTTCCCGAGGACTTCGTGGTCGGGGCGAGGCCGGCGTAGGAGGCCAGGTGGGCGGCGGTGGGGAAGCTGGTGCCGTCGCCGACGGTGACCAGCAAGGTGGCGGCGGTCCTGACCGCGATCCCCGGCATAGAGACATCCGATCGGTCTATGGCGTCAAGCCGCGACCGGCAGCGGGGTAGGGAAGGCAGTGTTCTCGTCGTAGTTCTGGCGTGTGGTGAGGCGGTGGTGCAGCTGGCCGAGGAGCCGGTTGAAAAGGTTACGCAGGGCAGCGGTGTGCCGGTCCCCGATACCTCGGCGGCGGTCGTAGTGACCGCGGGCGCCGCGGGATCCGGACAGCGCGGCGAAGGACCAGACGTAGCCGACGGCGGCCAGTCGCTGGTTCTTCACCTTGCGGTGGTGGACGATCAGGCTCTTGCCGGAGGCTCTGGTGATGGGTGCTGAGCCGGCGTATGCCTTGAGAGCCCGGCCGTCGGCGAACCGGGACCGGTCGTCGCCGATCTCGGCCAGGATGCGGGCGCCGGTGAGCTCGCCCAGGCCAGGGAAGCTGGTGATGATCTCCGCGTCCTCGTGTTCGGTGAACCTCTCGGCGCATGCGGCGGCAAGGTCGTCGGCTGCCTGGGCGGCGGCATCGAGTTGCAGGACAAGTGCCCTGACCTGCTGACCGAGGGCTTCCTCGACGCGCGGGAGCTGACGCATGTGCGGCTCACGCAGGATCCCGGCGAGGTGCTCGGCCCGGGTCTCGATGCGGCGCTGGCGGCCTGCCTTGCGTAGAAGCGACCGAAGCCGTGCCTTGCTCAGTGCGGCAGCCGCGGCAGGAGTGGGAGCTGCGGCAAGGACAGCGCGGGCTTCCGGGTGGGAAAGGCCCATGTTCTTGACCTGGAAGGCTGCCAGGGCGGCAGTAAAGAACTCCCGCAGCAGTGACCGGAGTTGATTGGCCAGCTGCTGCCGGTTCCAGACCGCGTCCTGTTGAGCCTGGGCCAGGACGGCGATCGCCTGGATGAGTTCCGAGTCGGCAGGCAGCGGACGGTGATGGTCCGCGTCCGTGCGCAAAACGTTCGCCAGGGCGAGGGCGTCCGCATGGTCCGACTTGGCCCGTGCCACCGAGCGTCGCTCACGATAGCGGGCGACCGCCATGGGGTTGATGGCATAGACGGGACGGCCGGTGGCTCGCAGGCATGCCACCAGCAGGCCCCGGGATGTCTCGATCGCGACAGGAATCGGATCACAGGGTTCGTCCCCGGCCTCGGCGAGAAGATGTTGTAGGGTCTCCAGCCCGGCGAGGTTGTCGTTGATCCGTTGTTTGGCGACCAGGTCGCCACGCTCGTTGACCAGGGCGATGTCGTGGTGGTCTTCAGCCCAGTCGATGCCGCAGAAGATCTTCAAGTAGGCCCTCCTCGAACGCAGGTGGTGCATGGAGCCAGTGCAGGGACACGCCGCGCCCTAATGGGAGGACTCCTGGGTCCGGCATCCGATTGGCAGTTCGCATCCCCAGCGGTCGGCAAGGGCCTCGCTCTGTATGCGGAGCAGGTGGCTCTGGTGTCGATGAGAGGTCTCCTTGCCGGCGGCTCGGAAGACGCACTACCCAGCGGAAGATCACGACGTGCCGGAAACGGAGGGCCGGTTGCGCACAGCCTCAATGAAGCAGGAGTTGAGCTCCGGGTCAGGACCAGACGTCCTCCGGCCCTCCGTCACCGTCGTGCACCGCCATTAGGTCAGGACTTTCGAAAGAGGGTGTGCCTCCAGCAGGGCGCTGATCTGGGCTTCTGTGGCCCGGCGTTGTTCGTGGACGGCGGCGAGCGAGCGGGCCAGGGAGGGGATCACGATGTCGAGGGTGCCGGTGCCCGGGACGACGACGGTCTGCTCGTCGAGGGCGTCGAAGACCTCGTCGATCAGCCGTGCTGCCATGCGCGGGGCCTTGGGCCGGATGACCTCAACGAGTTTGCGGCGTCCGGCCTTTCGCAAGCTGGCCGGGGATCCGTAGCGGTCCAGCAGCCAGGTGACGGCCTGGTGGTCCAGACGCGGCCCGAGGACGCGTTCCAACGACGGGTGGAACTGGGTGAGCAGGCCACGTATCCGGTTGCTGGTGCGGGTGGCCTCGGCTGCGAGGTCCTGGTCGAAGCCGACGAGGACCGTGAGCTCGGCGGTGATCTCGTCGGTGAGTTCCAGGGAGCGCAGGGTGTGCGGCATGGTGCGGGCCGCGTCGGCGATGACGGCCGCGTCGCGGGCGTCGGTCTTCGCCTCGCCGGGATAGAGGTCGGCGATCCGCCGCATCGACAGGCCGGGCAGGTAGGCGACCTTGCAGTCGGCATCCCGGGCCACCGTCAGCGGCAGGGCGCCGATCGAGGCGGGCTGGTCCACGATCACCAGGACGGTGCCGAACTTGGTCTTCAGCTTCTCGAAGACGTCCCGCAGTTTCGGTTCGGTGTTCGGCAGTTGCCTGTCGAAGACCTTCTTGCCGGCCGGGGTGAGTCCGTGCCCGTGATGGTTCGTCTTGCCGACGTCCAGGCCGAGGAAGACGCCTATCTCGTCGCTGTCGTTCAAGCCGTCCTCCCGAACGGATGTCGTGCCTGCTGGCCTGGGCGTCGGCGTCGTGCGCGCATCCACGTTATGCAGACCTGCCACCCGCGTACGGCCGGGCCTTGCGCTCGGCGGGGCGGTAGTCGGACCTCTCATCAGCGTCTCCAACGGCGCCTCTCGAGCCCGGTGACACCACCCCCCAGGTCATCCGTTCGACAGGGGGGACCAGTCATGCCGGACCCGGAGGCCAGCGGTCCTCTTGCAGGACCGCCAAGAAGACAACGGGGGTCTCGCCGGGGAAGGGGAAGTCGACCGGCGTACTCGGCGCCGCTGCCGCGGTCCGCGAACGCCTCCGCACCGGCGCGGCGAGCTGCCTCCCGTGATTCGGGGTGGCCACTTTCGTCTGCCGCACGACGAAGGCGACCACCTTGTCCGGGAACTCCTCCTGCCTGGGGAACCCGCCGTGGACGTGTGTAGGGCTTGAGCAGCAGCGCGCATCCCAACGGCGTCGCGCCATGCTTCCCCAGGTGCTGTTCTGCGGCGGGGGTCTGACTCCTGAGATGTCGTCCGAAGCCTCAAGCACTATGCGAACCGGGAGGTTTTCCACCTGGTCAGACCTGTGCAGTCGTAGCCTCCATTATTAGGGGCAGTCGTGAGACGTGGTCGGGCCGGCAGGCGAGGCTGGCGCCCGCCCCGCGCCGGCCACTGCCAGCCCCGCTCGCTCACCCGGGCGCCCCGGGCTGGTCCTTGGCCCACCACAGGAACGCGGCGGAGTGCTGCTGGTTGGCGAATCCCTCGCCGACGAGTTCGCGCAGGAGGCCGTTGCTCCAGAAGACGAGCCGGCCGAGCGTCCAGTTCACCGACTCCGGCGCCGGCAGATCCAGCCCGTAGACCATCCGCGCGATCTCGCGCTTGCCGCCCGCCTCCGTCGTGTACTTGAGGACGGACAGGAACCTGTCCGGCTCCATGACGCAGAGAACCTTTGTGAGGAGGGCTTCCTTGAAGCCCGTCATGGCGAACGATCGGGTGCCGTCGAGGAGTTGCTGCAGCCGGTCCTCGGGCGGTACGTCGTCGGGGCCGTAGAGAAGGTACTCGATCGTCCGGCGGGTCGACTCCGCGGCATCGGCGTCACCCATGGAGTTCCAGGCGGCGTTGAACATGGACTGGTTGCCGGGGTGGGCTCCGACGTCGGAGTTGGCGAAGTCCTTGAGTGCCTTGAGGTCGCCGGCGCGCAGTCCCTCGCGCGAGAAGATCTGCTGGTATTTCTCCCAGTAGGCCGCCACCTCGGGGTCGAGGCCCGGTCTGGTGGCGAGGAACTGCGCCTTGAGCCGGTTCGCGCGTTCCAGTACGCCGGGCTCGACGTCCTCGGACTTCGGGAATCGGGCCTTGAGGTCACTGATGGAGCGGGAGGGCTGCTTCTTCGGGTCGGTCGGTTCCCCGTGCTCCCATGCGAAGCCGCACCGGTGCCGGACGCGCCGACGCCCGCCCTCCAGGTTCTGTACCACCTCGATGTCCTCGTCGTCGCTGCACAGCGGGCACATGGCCAACCCCATGGTGATCCCCTCCGGCCGTCGTAAGGCGTCGCGTGCGACCGCCCGGCGCGGGCTCGGCCGCTCGTTCAGCCCGCGCGACGCCACCGGTAGTCGTTGCCCGCACCGTACCGGCACTGCATACGGGTTCCGGCACCGGTGTAGCCGTACGCTCCGGGATCACCGCACCACGAACCAGGATGCACCCCTTGCCCGGAGTCGCTGTCCCGGGCTTCGGGGGCGGCGGTCTCGGATCCATCGTCGTACCGGTCGGTCGCCGTGGCTTGGGACTCGAGTGCGCCCGTTGGGCAGCCGTCGTCGGGGCTCGCTATTTCCATGGTGACCAGCCAGCCCGGCTCGTCGAAGGTGCCGCTGGTCAAATCCGCGGTGCACACCGTCCACTCGTCGCGCTGCGGATCGCGGCTGTACGCGAACGTCAGTGGAAGTCCGGTCCCATGCTCCAGGACGCTGATCTCGCCGCCGCCCGACCTGTCCTCCATCACATTTCGGGCCTTGCCCCATGTGCCGCCTTCGAGGCTGGACAACGAGAACGCATTGCGAAGCGGGCTTTTCGAGGGGGCGGACGAACTCGCTGTGGTCTCCGCCGACGACTGCGCGCTTTCCGCTCCGCTGATGGACACGATCGCCAGTGCCCCGAGGACGAGTACGAGAACCGCAGCGAACAGGGTCTGCAGCAGCGCACTGTCACGAAGTGACCCGAGGGCCCGGTGTGTCGGCACGGCCGACCAGGGTTTGCCAGCCTGGCCGACTCTGCCCGATGCGGAGCCTTTCCCGGCATGGGCTTCAGGCTTTCCGCGGCCGACCGGACGGGCGCGGTGGAGCTGTCCGCGGTCCTGTTCGTTTTCCCGTTGCCTGTCCCGCTCCCGGTCCTCGGGAGTGCGCCACCGTTGACTGATCCCGCCGGGCAGTTCCCTGCGCACGCTCGACGGTGGGTGCCCGGTCGTGCGTGTGTGTCTGCGCACCACCGCAGCCGTGGTCTCGTCCTCGGACTGAGGCACTTCGCCACCGCACGCCTCACACACCCACGCATCCACCCGGAGCCCCCTTGCCGTCCCGGCGCGGCTCATCTTCACACGCGCCGGTCGGCACCCGCCACGCCGGGCGGCGGGGCACACGGTCATAGGGCGCCAGGAGGATCGGGGCAGGGCATGGGAACCCACTGGACGGCGTTGTTGGCGAACCCAAGCAGGTTCCAGGGCTGTTCCACCGTGTGTTGCCGAGACCGTCTCGGCCGTCCTGCTGCTGGCCGTGCTGGCCCTCGCCGTAGTTCGGCCGCGAGGCTGGCCGGAAGCGGCGGGCGCCGTCCCTGCGGCGGCCCTCGGCATGCGGTGGGCCCCGTGACTTCGCACGAGGCGTGGCAGCAGACGCATAGCCTGCTGCGGGTCTTGGTCTTCCTCGTTCTGATCCTCGTCCTGGACCAGCTCTGCGCCGACGAGGGCCTGTTCGAGGCGGCCGGCAGTACCGTTGAGCGCCGGTGCGGCTCCGGTGGAGCAGCGCGTTGACGATCTTCCGTTTCGCGTACTGGCCCTCGTGCGAGGCGTGAGTGCTGCACCGCGAGCAGGCCAGGCACAGCCCGCAGTGTGCGGCGGTCAGGTCTAGCCCTGCGGTCGGAGCACCCCAAGGAACTGGTAGAAGTCGTAGGCCAGGTAGAAGTGCCCATATGCCGCGATGCCCAGCAGGGCCGCGGGGAAGAGGGCGAGGCATCCGCCGTTGCGGTAGGGGCTGCCTGAGCGGTCGGCCAGCCACTCCGCGCAGGTCAGGTACGTGAAGGCTGCGAGGACCACGGGCGCCAGCACCGCCACGGCGATGGCCAGTACGGAGGCGACGACCTTCACCACGACCGCCAGGCCGCTGGTGCCGGCCGAACCCGTTGCCGGCGGCAGGTCGAGCCAGGTGGTGAAGAAGAAGGAATCCGCCATGACGGCCGACAGTACGGATGACACCACGACCGCGGGGTAGTCGCCCACGCCGCCCGGGGGCCGCCTGCCGCCGCTGGTGTGGGGCAGTGACGCGTCCGCGTACCGCTGCGGCCCGCTGATACGGCGCGCCCCACCGCCGCGCAGGTGGTTCAAGAACCAGTCGTCGATGAAGAGGCCGATGACGGACACCATGAAACTGCTCTGTCCCAGCGTGGTGTTGCGGAAATTCCAGAAGATGTAGAAGCAGGCGAGGGCGCACAGGACTTTGATCGCGTTGCGCATGACTCCGGCTCTCGTGATGCGACCGGCCCGGTGGCCTGCCTGATCTGGACCTGCCGCCGTGGGCCCGCGCGGCTGACGTGGGTACCGGCCAGTCAGCCCGCCGTGTCGCGAGGACGAACCGGCAGCCGGCCGGGCGGCGTCGACCGGCCGGTTGCCGGTTCGTTCAGCCCCGGTCGAACTCGCCCTTCTCGATGAGGCCCACGACCACCGACTGGAACGTCCCCCACTGCTCGACGAGCCAGTTGCACATCGCGATGCCGCTCGACCCGAAGTACGTCAGCCCCTCGTAGAACATCTCGAAGCGGAAGTCCGGCCTGGCGTAGAGCGCCTCGCGCATCTGCGCCATCTGCCCGGCGTCCAGTCCCGGCAGCGCATCGGCGTAGGCGTCCATCTGGCCCGCCAGCATCCTGTAGATCGCCCCCAGCACCTTCTCCACGTCCACACCGCCCGGCCGGTCCGCCTGCCTGGCCGCTTCGACGGCGAACGCCAGCACGTCGGGCGCATCGGCCGCGAGGGGGCTCTGCTTCACCAGCGGGCCGGTGGACCAGTCCCGTACTGCCGAGGACCGCTTGGACTTGCTTCCGAAGAACCCCACCATGATCTCCTTGGTTCCGTTCTGCTGTGAAAAGCCGTGAGTACCGAGTCGGGGCAGGCGGCCGGTCGCGGAGAGCCGCTGCGGACGCCCGGTGGCCGACCGCGGGCCGGTCAGCCGTCGATGATCTTGCGTGCGCGGTTTCCGCGCTCACCGGCCTCCCGGTACAAACGCTTGAGCATGTCCAGTTCCTGCTGGTTGAGCTTGCCCCCGAACTCCGCCTTGCGGAGCACCCGTTCGTATTCCTCAGCCGTGGCCACGGCCATCTCCCGTTCTCCTTCGGGGCCCTGCGGACCGGGCGGAGCAATGGCTGTCCCGGTCAGGACCGCCCGGGCCGACCGCAGCACGGTCCGGCCTGCGTACCTGTCACCGACGGGCGGCCATCCCCCGAACGGCCGCCCGTCGTACGGTCATCCTGCCGCAGGGGCACCGATCGCGCTGTCCCCATCGATGGGGACAGCGGTAGGCGGGGCCACGACGCCGGCCGCGTGAGTGGAGACCTCGACCCAGGTGGATTCCGTACCGTCCTCAACGACCGCGGAGGTCCCCGTCAGGGCCTTGCGCAGGGCGGCGGCCCGCGTCGGATCTCCCGGCAGCGTCACCAGGCTGACCAGGAGCGCGCTCGGCCGGGGTTCCACGCTGAGGATCAGGTCCTGCGGGGTGGGGCCCGTGCCCAGCGCGCAGGTGAGCAGGCAACGCAGCAGATCCGGCGGGGCGGATGGTCGGCGTCCGACTGGATGGTCACCACGCAGCCCTCGGCACGCGCCGCACCCAGCAGTTCACGAGTGGAACGGCCGAGCACACCGGGCAGGTGCAGCTCGTCGCGGACGGCCAGATCCAGCATCCGCGCCCGGACCCGGATCTGCGACGCTTGCGGGGAGAGATCCCCGGAGGCGGTACGGCGCAGGAAGGAAAGGATCTCCTCGTCGAGGTCGGCCAGGCGTCTGCGGTGCATCGCCTCGCGGGCCTGCCGGGCGGACTCGACAGCGGCCGAGGCCGTCCGCTCGGCGTTGGCTCGCATCACCGCCGCGCCCAGCCGGGTCACGGTCTGCCCGATGGCCAGCCCCATGCCGACACCCAGCGCCGGGGCGAACAACGCCGGCACGGCCTTGGCCACGCTCTCGCCCCATGAGTCGGCGAACGGCGGCCCGGCCAGCAGCACCAGGACGACCCCCGCCTGTTCCAGTACCAGGGCAAGCAGGGCTTCCCAGGGTGGCCGGACGATCACCAGCACGGTCAGCAGCGGGGTGACCGCGCCGATCGGCCAGGAGGTGTCGTCGGCGATGCCCGACGTGGGGATCACAAGGAAGCTGCCGACCGCCCCGCCGACGGCGAAGGCGCTCGCGGCGGCGGCCGCGCGCCCCCCGATCGCCGTCCGGGCGCGCAAGAGCAACGCCACCGTCACCGCGGCCAGCAGCACGTACCACACCATCAGCCAGCTCACCCGTGGGGACCGTGCGGTGTGGATCGCGGCGACGACCCCGGTGGCGAGCAGATAGGGGACACAGACCGCGGCCAGCGGCCGGCGGACGTCCCCGACCGCGGCGCGGATGCTCGCCATCCGGTCCGGGGTTTCTGTGGCGGCCCCACCAAACTCGCCCGTGTGTACCGCCCGCGCTGCCAGACCAGCCGTACGGTGGTGCCGTCGCCGGGGGAGCTGTGCACCTCCGCGGTGCCTGCCACGTCGGCCATCCGCCGCAGCACCGATTTCCGCAGTCCCACCGAGGACACCTGCACCCCGGCCGGGGAAAACCCCACCCCGTCGTCGGCGACGGAGAGCACGAAGCCGTGCTCGTCCCCGCGCAGCCGCACCTTCAGCGCCCGCGCCTCGGCGTGCCGGACCGCGTTGCGCACCGCCTCGGCCGCCGCCCCCAGGGCGGCCTCGGCCACCTCGGCGGGCACCGGGACGGCACCCGAGACCTCGACACTCAGGGGCGGCCCGCCTCCGGCGGTGAGCCTGGTGAGCAGGGCCGCGAGGTCGGCGGCCTGCCCTGGTGCGGCAGGCACCCGCAGCAGCGCGTCCACGGCACTGCGGCATGCCTGCCTCACCTGCGTTGTGGCGATCCCCGGCATGCTGACCGCCCGCAGCGCGGAACTCACCTCGTCGTGCAGCAGGTCCTGGAAGCGGTGGTGCGCCTCCCGGCGGGCCTGCGCGCGTGCGGCCGTGGCGCCTGCCGTCAGTGCCTGTTCCTGGGCGGCGTCGGCACGGGCTCCGGCGGTGCACAGCAGTGGGCCCAGCACCGCGGCCGCCACCGCGGCGGCCAGCACCGGCCAGGTGCCCTGCACCGCGGCAGCCGGACCGTCCATCGGCCAACTCGCCGCGATCTGCGCGCCGATGACCGCCAAGGACACCGGCCACGCGATCCGGCGCGGTCCGAACCCGATCGCCAGCAGCACGGTGGCGGCGGTGGGTTCGCAGCGCAGCCCGACGACGATCAGCGACGGCCGCTCGACCGCGAACACCGCCTCCGTGACGAGCGAGACACCCACGGCCGCCCAGACATCGTTACGGCCCAGCAGGACGAGTGCGCCGCGCACCGTCAGGGCGGCCGCCAGCGCGGTGAACACCACGGTGGTGGCGAGAACGGCGGGCGCGAGCCGTCCGCCCGATGACACCAGCAGCATCGACCAGCTCACCACGAACAGCGCCGTGACCGCCGCCATCGCGCGCTGAAGACCGGACCACACGCCATGGCGGTAGGTTCCCGGACGCGGCGCCTCGGGGTTCGGTGTCACCATCCCAGGGTGTCCGGCAGGTCGTCCGCCGGACTCAGCGCGAGGTCGATGTGGCCGTCTGCCACGGCGCGCCACACCAGCTGCCGGTTGTCCTTCAGCAGCCCTTCGCCCGCGGCGGCGTACGCCTCGATGGCACGCTTGCGGTACGTGCGGACGGTGTCCTCGGTGATGTGCAGCATCCGCGCCACCTGACGGTGCGGCAGACCCCGGGCGATCAGCTCCAGGACGCGGCGCTCCTGACCGCTGAGGCGGACGGCACCGCGCGGATCGGTGACAATGGCGTGTGCGAGCCGACTGGACAGATAAGGCTCCCCGCCGTGCACGGCGCGGATGGCGTCCACCAGCCGCGCCTCCGGGTCCTCCTTCAGCACCAGACCCGCGGCCCCCGCGTCCAGCGCCTTGCGTTACCGCGGCGGGCCGGTGCTCGGTGGTGAAGACCCAGCACCCGCGCTCCGGCGGCCCGAAGGCGCCGGACGTTGTCGTCGACGGCCTTGCGGTCTCGCAGCCGCAGGTCGAGCAGGACCACCGAGGGCATCGCCGGGAGCATCCCCGGCAGTGCGCCGGGAGACGAGTCCGGTGGTGCGCCGGGCAGGGCGCCCGCCGACGGGCCGGCAGGCGAGGGCGGGGGGTGCAGCCCGGCGAGGAGCGCGTCCACGTCGGGCGCCACATGTACCAGCTCGATGTCGGCCGTGTGCTCGGCGAAGTACGTCCGCAGGCCAAGCAGGACCACCGGGTGGTCGTCGACCGCCGCTACGGCGATCCTGGCCTCGCTGTGCCCGCCGCGCCCGACATCCCCCTGGCGCCCGCTGCGTCCGCCGTTCCCTTGGTGTTCCGTGTCCCCGGACGCCGACATGCTCCCCCTCCGTCCGCTTCGCGGCCGAATGTTACCGGGCCGGACAGTGGCGGAGTAGGTCAACGACTGCGAACTCTGCCGGCTCCGGGCCTTCCACGCAAAGGCTCGCGGAGGCCCCACTGGCGCTCACGCTGCCGGCGTACCCTGGTTGTTCTGCCACGGCGGGTGCGGGTCGAGAGCTTCGTGCTGCAGTGGGGTTGGTCGCCTCTGCGAGGGCGGTGTTCCATCGGCCGCGAGCCTGGACGCCTCGCTGGTGGCAGCGCCGGGCGGATCAGTGCGGATCGAGGCCGTGGCCGCGGTGAGGTGCCGGAAGCGCCGTGATGCGGAGCAACTACGGTGTCGCGTTGTTACCCTCCGCACCATGCATCATGCGGCGCGGGAGATGCGCTCTCCGATCCTGTCGATCCACCCGTACATACCGGCCATTGGGCAACACGAGGACGTGATCTGTTCCATGGCCTCGCGCGGCGACTGCGACCACAGGCTCGTCGCGCAAGTGCGCACCGAGTTGAGCGACGGCAGCATTCATCACTGGCGGGTGTGCGGTGAGTGGTTGACCAGTCATCCGTCAGCCATCGCGCACATCAAGACGAAGGGCTTCCAAGAACCTGCCAACCCTTGACGGGTCAGTGCCGGAGCCCCCGCGGTGACGACTACGCCGGCCGGTACACGGCCTGGTCCGGGTCCGGTCTCACGATCAGACCGTCCTTGGCGAGCTCGCGCAGATTGTGACGGGCCTCCTTGCCCGCGGCTTCGTCATCCGCCGGCCGGTACCCGGCGACTCGCAGGGCCAGCACGGCACGTTCGGTGTCCCAGGTGCCACCCAGCGCCCGGATCAGCGCGGCGAGCGCCTGCTTGTGAGTCAGCGGCTTCTCTGTCATCTCATCCTCTCCTTCTGAAAACCGCCACAGCATGGCACATGACACACGGCGGCAGGGTTCGCGCGGAGTCCGGAAGCCACTGTGGAGGCACCACCCACACGGTGCGCGCGAGGAACTGACCACTGCGCGGCAGCGACGGCCGGGCTCGATGGGGCTACGACTCGAACCGTGGTCTGCCGGCCGACGCCTGCCCGCTCTGGGCAGGGGCGGGATCCACCCCAACCGTCCCCTTCCCAGAACCGTTCCAGGCTTTCAGCGCCTCCCAGGCTCGCCCTCAACTGCCCCGCTCAAAAGGTCGATGATCCGGCATGATGACCTTCATGGCGGACGAAATGGACCTACGGGCGGCAGCGGCGGCATTCGACCGGAGCAGCGTGCCGGACAGCGCGACAGCCGCCGAGGACGAACGCAAGCAGGTGCTCTCTCAGTTCCCCCTGGAGGAGTGGCCGACACTGCCCCTGTCGCGCTACGCCCTGGGGCAGGCGGCCGAGTCCGGGAGCGGACCGACGTACTGCAGGCTGATGGAGTTCGGTACCCCGAACCTCGGCAGCATCAAGGGCGGCAGCGCGGCGAAGCACATCATGTACCACCACAACTCCGGCGAGTGGCGGGTGGCCGCGCCGCTGCGCGGGATGGAACCGCAGGAGGCGTGGGAGGAGCTGCGCGGGCAGTTCGTGCGGGCCTTCGAGACCGTGTCCGCAGCGGACTTCGAGGCCGTGGACGACCTTGAGGCGCTGCGGTTCGGTCCGACGCTGGTGACCAAGTTCCTGGCCACCTACTTCCCCGAGCACTTCCTGCCCATCTACGCCGGCGAGCACCTGCGTCGATTTGTCGCTCTGCTGGGCGGCTCCTCGCAGCCCGACGCGCCGGCCTGGCGCAACAACCGAAGGCTGCTGGAACTCGTCCGCGCGAAGCCGGAGTTCGACGGCTGGAGCGGACAGGAAATCATGCACTTCCTGTACGCGAAGTTCGATCCCCGTCCGCAGCAGCGCGCCGTCTGGAAGATCGCCCCCGGTGAACGAGGACGGCTGTGGGAAGAGTGCCGTGACGGCGGGGTGATCCGCGTCGGGTGGGACGACCTCGGCGACCTCGGCCAATACCAGAGCGATACCGAGCTGAAGCAGGCGCTCGACGCGTATTGGCCGCGCAGCAGCGGGGGCAGCCTGACGCTCGCCCGGCGACTGCTGGCGTTCCGGGACCTGGAGGCGGGGGACCGGATCGTGGCCAACCGTGGAATGGACGAGGTTCTGGCCACCGGGACCGTCAGCGGGAGTTACCGCTTCGACGCCGACCACTCCGAGTACCAGCACGTCGTCCCGGTGTCCTGGGACGTCTCCCACGCGCGGAAGCTGTCGAAGCCCCAGCACGGCTGGCGGTCCACGTTCGCCAAGGTGCAGCCGACGCTCTTCGCCAGGATCACCGCGGGCCTCGCGGATATGGGCGTGGAGTCGACGGAGTCGTACACCGGCGGCCCCGTCACGCTGCCCGAGGATGTCGCAGGCGTACTGGAGGCGCTGGAGCGCAAGGGGCAGGTGATCCTGCACGGACCTCCAGGCACCGGAAAGACCCGGCTCGCACTCGGCGCTGCCCTCGCCCTCGCCGGTCGGGCGGACGCGCTCAACTCCACGCCGGACCAGCGGGCCGCGGCCCAGGCAGAGACGCTGCGGGACGGCCGCATCCACATGGTGACCTTCCATCCGTCCTACGGCTACGAGGACTTCGTGGAGGGCTTCAAGCCGGACCTGAGCGCCACCGGCCCCGGGCTGACCCTGGCGCTCACCGACGGTGTGTTCCACACCCTGTGTGCCCAGGCCATCGCACGCCCGGACGAGACCTTCCTGCTGATCATCGACGAGATCAATCGGGGCGATCTGCCGCGCATCTTTGGCGAATTGGTCACCCTGCTCGAACTCGACAAGCGCGGCCTGCCCCTCGCGCTGTCCGTCAGCAGGCGCACCTTCTCGGTGCCGCCGAACGTGCGGATCATCGGGACCATGAACACGGCGGACCGCAGCATCAGCCATCTGGACGCCGCCGTACGCCGCCGCTTCGCCTTCCTCCCGGTCAGCCCCGACCCGGACGCCGTGTCCGGCACCGTCGGCCCCCTGGACCTGGCACAGTTCTTCGAGTCCCTCAACACCCGCATCGCCCGTCACCTCGACGCCGACCACCAGATAGGGCACGCCTACCTGCTGCGCAACGGCGAGCCGATCGCCACCGAGGAGGACCTGGCCGCCGCCTTCCACCACGAGGTGATCCCGCTCCTGGAGGACTACTGCCTCGGCCGCGCCGACCTGCTGCACCGCATCCTCGGCAGCCTCGTCGACGCGGACACCGGACGCCCCGCGCTGATGCCGCCGCAGGACCTCGCCGCCGCACTGGCGACCGAGTTCACCAGCGGCACGCCGGGCCCCGATGCCTGACCGCACCGAGGTCCGGCTCGCGGAGTACGGATCCGCACTGCTCCGGGCCGACCAGCTCACACCCCGGGACGTCGAGCGGCTGCGCGCCCTCCAGACGCGCGGCAGCCTCGGCCTGGACCAGGCCCCGTCCGGATGGCGGCTCAAGGCCGACGCGACCGTCGGCATCCTGGTGCTCGACCGCATCCGCCTGGTGATCGAGTCCAAGTTCGCCATCCCGGGCGAGCAGCTCATGCGCTGGCTCGCCTACGCCCTCGGCGCGCCGGCGCCGCTCCCGGCGACGGCACGGCGCTGGGCCACCGGCCCGGAAGGCTACGCCGACCTTGTGGCGGCGGCCCTGCTGGAGCAGTGCGAGCAATTGGTCCGGGAAGGGCTGCGCCGGGACTACGTACGCCGCCAGAGCCTGCAACCGGTCCTGCGCGGACGCCTGGACATCGCGGCACAAGTGTTCCGGCGCTACGGGCAGCTCGATCAACTGCACGTCCGCACCTTCGACCGGGAGGCGGACATCGACGACAACCGCGTCCTGGGAACCGCGCTGCGGGTGGCCCGCACCCTGGCCACACAACCCGACCTGGCCCGCGACCTTCACACCATCGCCGACGCTTTCCCGCAGACCCCGACTCCCGACGCCGCCCTGCGCTCCCTGGACCGCACCCGGTACACACGCCTGAACGCCCGCTACCGCGCAGCGCACACCTGGGCCCGCATGCTCCTGTGTGGCGGCGGTGTGACCGACCTCCTCACCGACGACGGCATGACGGCGGACGGCCTCCTGCTGGCCATGCCCGCCCTCTGGGAAGCCGTCGTCCGACGTCTGGCCACCGAGGCCGCCGCCCCGCACGGCGGGCACGCCGTCCCCAGCGGCGGTGCGACAGGCATTACCGTCCGGGGCGACCTCGGCAGCACCTCGACCTTCCGGCCCGACGTGCTGCTCAGCCTTCCGGGGCGTGCCCCGTCCGCGCGCACTCTGCTTCCGGTGGACGCCAAGTACAAGCGCTACGACCGCTATGGCGTCGGCGCGGGCGACGTCCACCAACTCCTCACCTACGGTGCCGGCTACACCCCGAGCGCCGACCCGCGTGCAGTGATCGTCCACCCGTGTTCCGGTGGCCACTCCCACCGGACCCTCCAGGTCAGTGGACCGCGGGGTGCACTCGGAAGCATCCACGTCCTCGGTGTCGACACACACGCGTCCCCGCACCAGGCGGCCCTGTGGGTCAGGTCGGCACTGCCCTGGGCCGACCGGTGACCGCCGCCCGCCCACGTAGGCCGAGGCGCTGGGTCCCCCGTCGCTCACAGGCTGGGAGTGCCCGAGCACTTGAAGCCTTGCAAGCCCGCGAAGCGCACCGCGCTCGGTTCAGCCTCCGTCCCACAGGCGATACCACGTGCCGACATCAGGGAGCTATGGCCAGTGGCGGCCCAACGAGGAGAGCCGCCTCGGTGATCGCCTGGCCGAGCTGGTGGACGGAGAGTCCGGCGCCGACACCCGGGATCGAGTGCGGACAGGCTTTGGCTCGAGGCCGTTGGTGAGGCGGCCGATGACGTCGGCGCCCGGGTCGCCGCTCTTGCGGCTGGCGACGCCTGATCGCGCCCCTCGCCTTCGTGTGCTGTTGTGCTCGGCCGGGATCAGGTTCGGCGTGTTGGGCGGAGGGGTTTGAGCATGTCCTGCGGTTTCTGAGCGGTAGCGAGACGGGAGGATGCGCGGGCCCCCTCCGCTCAGGCCGCGGTCTCGTAGAGCCCACCGCCGAAGCCGTCCGTGTGACGGCGATGCAAGGTGCTTGGCAGAGCGGGTCACGAGGCGGTCTGCCATTGCCGGTCGCAAGTGGGTGGAGAGCCAACCCATTTTCAGCCTTCTTCGCCCAGGTTGAGCACTGGTTCGGGCGAAGCCATCCGGCTGTGGTCGGGACGAGCCGATGCGCCGGGATCGATGGGATGGTGGCGCGATGCCGTCCCGGGCGGGGGTCTGACTCGTGAGATCTATGACCGCGTGTCCAGTCACGGACCTGTCGGCTGCCGTTGCGGGATGCTGCCTGCCACCGAGCCACAGGGCGTGTCCCAATAGGGGCCTTGCCGAGTTCAGGCGCCATCACGGTTCAGACCGCCCGAGCAGGCCGGTGCCATCCACCCAGCACGCCACCACGCGGGAGGCGAACCATCATGACGACCAGACAGCGCAGCACCTCCTCGAGCACGGATCCGCCCGTTCGGCGCGAGGTCGTCCTGGGCGTGGACACGCACGGCGAGGTGCATGTTGCCGCCGTGATCTCCCCGCTCGGGAAGATCCTGGGAACGGAGTCCTTTCCCGCGACGGCGGCCGGCTATCGGCAGCTGCTCGTGTGGGCCCGCAAGCTGGGTACGGTGCGCCGGGCCGGTGTGGAGGGCACGGGCACCTTCGGCGCGGGCCTGTCCCGCTACCTGCTGGCGCAGCAGGTCGAGGTCTACGAAGTGAACCGGCCCGACCGCTCAGCCCGCCGGCTGCTGGGGAAGTCGGACCCGCTCGACGCTCAGGCCGCCGCGCGGGCCGTGCTCAGTGGCCGCGCCCGGGCCCGGGCCAAGTCCGGCGACGGTCCGGTGCACAGTGCCCGGTTGTTCAAGCTCGCCAAGGACTCCGCGGTCAAGGCCCGCACCCAGGCGATCAACCAGCTCAAAGCCGTTCTGGTCATTGCCGACCCCGCCCTACGGGAACAGCTGTCCAGCCTGGGCAATCGCGAGCTGTTCCGAACCTGCGCACGCCTCGGCCTACCCGGCGGCGGGGGAGACGAGGACGCGGTGACTCACGCCACCCACCTGACGTTGCGCATGCTCGCCGAGCGCATTGAGCAGCTCACCGGGCAGATCGATGAGCTGAACCAGCGCCTGACTCGGCTCGTCGGATACCACGCTCCACAACTGCTCGAACCGGTGGGCATCGGCCCGGACAGCGCCGTTACCCTGCTGATCACCATGGGGGACAATCCTGAGCGGCTGAACACCGAGGCGTCCTTTGCTGCCCTTTGCGGAGTCAGTCCCATCGAGTACTCCTCCGGTCGGCGGCGCACGCGCCGTCTCAACCACGGCGGCGACCGCCAGGCGAACGCGGCCCTCCACCGCATCGTGTTCACCCGCCTGCGCCACGACCCGCGCACCCAGGCGTACTACGAACGCCGCACCCAGGAGGGCAAGACCCGGCGCGAGATCATCCGATGCCTCAAGCGATATGCCGCCCGAGAGGTCTTCAACCTGGTCAGAACGGTACCCGGCGTTCCCCCGTTATAGGGGCGTCCGTGAGAGCGGGCGAGCCGCGAAGCTCCACCGGGAGCCATCGCGACGGGGGCTCTTCCCGGAGTCGTGGGACGACGAAGCCTCACCGGAGCGATCCGGTGAGGCTTCGTCGTGTAGTCATCTGCGTCGGCGTGCACGATGCGGTTGGCGCGTCATGCAGTCCGTGTCTCTGCGACGCTTTCGCTGGCACGCTTGTTTGCAATCGCACACATTGGGTGGGGTCCGTAACCCAGAAGCCTGATCAGAACGTCCTGTATGGCCACTCCGCGGAGAGAAGCGCGGTGGGGCGCCCGAAAAAGCCTGACGGGCCTCTGTGCTCTGGAAGTCCGTGACAGATGAGGCCCCCGTCGGATGGTTCCGGCGGGGCCCCTGTCTTCTGTACTGGCCTGCAGGGCGGTGGATGGCGGGGCTTACTCCGTCCCTGTTTGCAGTTCTGTGCTGGCAAGCAATCGTGGCAATAGCTGAAGGTCAAGGGGCTTCTTCGGTGTGGATGCACCCTGGCTCGCTCCTTGTGAGTGGCGCGGCGTGGCCGCCTGAGCGTGAGGGCGTGGCGAGCTGAACGGCCGGTGGTTCGACGCGGCGGCCTGATGTCGGACGAACGGCGTGCAGGTGCTGAACGCTGACGCTTGTGACCGGACCGATGTCGGTAGGGCGCCGTACTCCTGGAAGGGCGAGGTGCGGTGCGGTGCTCGGGTATTTGTTCGAAAAGATTGCCAGTAAGGGCGCAGAGTTTGTGATGTATCTAGCTCTCACCTGCTGATTTCTTCCCCGAGGCCGTCGTGGCATGTGCTGCCGCTTACCGAGCCGGCCTCCGTTGTCAGTGGTGGCCTCTACGGTTCCTAATGGCCGACGCGAAATGCCCGTGTCGGCTTGCGCGAGCGTGGGCGCCGACAGAGCCTGCGGATTCGCTGAGGGCGGGGGATGTCGTCATCCGCAGGGGTCGTGAGAGAGCAGGACGCATGGAATTGGACTACGACCGGTTGGTTGCGTTGCGCAAGCAGAGCGCAGCGTGGCGGCTGCTGACGGCCAACAATGCGGCGTTGATGCTGAGCTTCCTCAACAAGGTGTTCGTCGAGCAGGGGGCGCGCTCGGTTGCTGGTGTGGAACTTGTCGAGCGGCTGGATGACGAGTTGTTCGCGCTCAATGAGCGGCTGGGGCACGGGACGTTTCCCCAGTCCGCCAAGGCGTATCTGGACGACTGGGCGGCGCCGGGGAACGGCTGGCTGCGCAAGTATTACCCGCCGGATTCGGACGAGCCGCACTATGACGCCACGGCCGCGGTCGAGAAGGCCATCTCGTGGATCAGGTCACTTGAGGAGCGTTCGTTCGTCGGTACGGAGTCGCGCCTGAATACGATCTTCGATCTCTTGCGGCAGATGACGTTCGGGACGGAAACCGATCCGGAGGCGCGGCTGGCTGAACTCGCGCGGCGCCGTCACGAAATCGACCTGGAGATCGAGCGAGTTGAGGCCGGAGAGGTGGACGTTCTGGACAGCGCGGCGCTGCGGGACCGATATCAGCAGGTGACCGATACGGCGCATGGGCTTCTGGCCGACTTCCGTGAGGTCGAGGCGAATTTCCGGGATCTGGACCGCGATCTGCGCAGCAAGATCGCGGCTTGGGACGGGGCCAAGGGCGAACTGCTGGATGAGGTGCTGGGCAGCCGCGAGAGCATCGCGGAGTCGGACCAGGGCCGGACCTTCCAGGCGTTCTACGACTTCCTGCTCGCGCCGAGCCGTCAGGACGAGCTCAAGACGCTGCTTGCCGAGGTCGAGGCGATGGAGGCCATCGACGAACCCGATCCGCGCATGCGACGCATGCCCCGGGACTGGCTGGAGGCCGCCGAGCGCACCCAGGCCACCGTGCGACAGCTGTCGGATCAGCTACGACGATTCCTCGATGACCAGGTGCGCTCGGAAGACCGCCGTGTCCTGGAGCTGGTACGCGCGATCGAGACCCAGGCACTGGCGCTGCGAGACGTGCCGGGCGTGGATCTGGTCGCCGAGATCGACGCAGCGACCCCGGCCATCGCTCTGCCGATGGAACGGCCGCTGTATACGCCGCTGGTCAAGACACCGATCGACAGCACCAGCATCGAAGCGGGGGACGAGGAGTTCGCCGCCGACGCGCTGTTCGAGGCGGTCTACGTCGATCCCGCCCGGCTTACGGCAGCCGTCCACGACGCCCTCGGCGCGCGCACGCAGGTGTCCTTGGCCGAGACTCTGCGTGAGCACCCCCTGGAGCAGGGGCTCGCCGAACTGGTCGCCTACTTCGCGCTGCCCGACGACGGGTTCGCCACGGTCTTCGACGACCACCGCCAAGAAGAGATCACGTGGATCGGCGAGGACGACGTCCAGCAGGTCGCCACCGTGCCCGTCGTTACCTTCGCCCGCATCAACCCCGGCATCGCCTGGGCCACCGACCAGAAGAAGGAGGGGCGATGACGACGCCTTCCACTTCCGCCCCACAGCCGTACACCCTCTCCTTGCCGGTCAACCAGCTGCTGAAGGGTCCGGTCTTCCGTGACCAGCACGAGCGGGCCTGGGACGCGCTGGTGCACCTGAGTGCTCGGGTGAAGGACTACGTCGAGGTCATGGGGCTGCGCGTGGTGATCGACGAAATGGAGGGCTACGCCTTCCTGCAGTCGATGCCCGACGACGAGGACGCTGTCCGGGACCCTCGCATGGCGCCGCCGCGGTTGATTCCGCGCCGTTCACTGTCCTACCCCGTCAGCCTGCTGATCGTGCTGCTGCGCAAGCGGCTCGCGGAGTTCGACGCCGGCGCCGACGGCACCCGCCTCATGATCACCCGGGACGAGATCGTCGAGATGATCCGCACGTTCCTCCCGGCCGGCAGTAACGAGGCGCGCCTGGTCGACCAGATCGATGGCCACATCAACAAGATGGTGGAACTGCAGTTCCTGCGCCGCGCCCGAGGACAGGAGCAGTTGTTCGAGGTGCAGCGGATCATCAAAGCCTTCGTCGACGGACAGTGGCTCGCCGACTTCGAGACCAACCTGGCCCAGTACGCAGCCTCCCACATCGTTCAGGAGAAGACGCAGTGATCCCCGTTCAGTCTGGCCCTGCCGACCCGCCCATTCCCGCCACCTTCGCCGCGGCCGGGTTTCGGCTGGAGCGCATGGAGGTCTACAACTGGGGCACGTTCGACAAGCACGTGTGGTCGTTCGGCCTCGCCGGCGCCAACGCGCTGCTGACCGGGGACATCGGTTCCGGCAAGTCCACCTTGGTGGACGCGATCACCACCTTGTTCATGCCCGCCCGCAAGATCGCCTACAACCGGGCTGCCGGAGCGGAGAGCGGCGAGCGCAGCCTGCGTTCCTATGTGCTGGGCCACTACAAGTCCGAACGCAACGAAGAGACCGGAGCCACCAAGCCGGTGGCGCTGCGCAAGCCCGGCAGCTACTCGGTCATCCTGGGCGTGTTCCACAACGCCGCGCTGGAATTGACCGTCACGGTGGGCCAGGTGTTCTGGCTGCCCGACGCCAACGCCACCAGCCCCGAACGGCTGTTCCTGGTCGCGGATCGGGCCCTGTCCGTGGCCGGTGACTTCGCGGACTTCGGCACCGAAGTGCGAGCCCTGAAGAAGCGCCTCGAAGCTAGCGATGTCCGTGTCCACAAGTCGTTCCCGCCCTACAGCAAGGACCTACGGCGCCGGATGGGCATCGAGTCCGAGCAGGCCCTGGAGCTCTTCCACCAGACGGTGTCGATGAAGTCGGTGGGCAGCCTGGACGACTTCGTACGCAGCCACATGCTCGAGCCGTTCGATGCGGCCGCGATGACCGACAACATCGTCAGCCACTTCGACGCCCTGACCACCACCTACAACTCCGTGCAGCGGGCCCGAGCCCAGATCGAAGCCCTCACCCCGCTGCTCGCGGACTGCGACACCTACGAGGGCCTGGCCGCCCGGATCGAGGAAGCCGATGCCGAGCAGGCTGCGCTGCGGTACTTCATGGCCGCGCGTACGGCGGTTCTCCACGAGGCAGAACGCGCCGAGCTGGAACGGTCGCTGATGCGTCTGGAGGGTGAGAAGAAGGCTGCCCATGAGGAGCTGGAGCGGCTGCGCGGCCAGGAACGCCGGTGGGAACTTGAGCGTGAGGGCCTGGGCGGCGGGCGCCTTGGCGAACTGGAACGCCAGATCGAGGAGGCGGAGCGGCTGCGCATCGCGCGCGAAAGGCTCGCCCGCCACCACGCCCACCTGCTGGAACAGGCCGGACTGGCTCCGGCCAGTGATCAGGCCCAGTTCACCGACCGCCTTGAGGAGATCTCCCGGGCCCAACACGACGTCGCCGCGGACAAGAAGGAGACGCGAGCGGCCCTGGAGAAGCTCGCCGTTCAGGCCGATCGCCTTCACCAGCAGGCCCAGGACATCAATGAGGACCTGGTCAGCCTGCGTTCCCGCCGCAGCAACATCCCCCGCAAACAGCTTCAGGTTCGCACCCTCCTGTGCCAGGAACTCGGCATCGAAGAGAGCACGCTGCCCTTCGTCGGCGAACTCATCCAGGTCCGCGACGAAGAACAGACCTGGGCGGGCGCCGCCGAGCGGCTGCTGCGCGGCTTCGCACTGTCCCTCGTCGTCCCCCAAGGCCAGTACGCCCGCGTCTCCGAGTGGATCAACGACCACCACCTGGGCACGAAGCTGGTGTACTTCCGCGTCCCCAACCACACCCCGGCCCGGCGCACCCAGCCGGCCCCTTCGACCGCGTTGTTCACCAAGCTCGAAATCCGCGGCGACTCGCCCTTCGCCGAGTGGCTGGCCGGCGAACTTGAACGCCGGGCCTCGCACACCTGCGTGGCCACCATGGACGACTTCCGGCAGGCCGAACTCGCCATGACTGCACAGGGATTGATCAAGGGGACGCGGGGCCGCCACGAGAAGAACGACACCACCCGCATAGACGACCGCAGCACCTACGTGCTCGGCTGGACGAACCAGGCAAAGATCGACGCCCTCCTGGACCAAGCCAGCAAAGTCCATGCAGCCCAGTGCGAGACGGCCGACACGAAACGCAGCCTGGAAGCCGCCCACGAGGATGCCATCAGCCGCGATAAGGTCCTCGACCGGCTGGCGGCCATGGGGGAGTTCAGCGAGATCGACTGGCCTTCCGTCGTGCGGCACATTGCCGAGCTGACCGAGGAGAAGCAGCGCCTGCAGGCCGACTCCAAGGACCTGAACGAACTCACCCGCCAACTGGACAAGATCGCCGCTGAGATCAAGCAGCAGGAAGCGGCCTACGCGAGCGCGACCGAGAGCTGGGGCCGCATCGACGGGGAACGGGACGCCGCCGAACGCGCCTGCGACGAAGCACGCGTCATCCTCGCCGAGCCGGCCGCCACCGACGCCCAGGCCCACTTCCCCGCCCTCGAACAACGCCTGAACGAAGCCCGACTCACCTGCGCCACCGCCAAGGAGTGCGCCCGCGCCGAGACCCGGCTGCGTGAGGAGGGGACGGCGCGAAAGAACCGGTGGAGCAAGGAGCAGACCCGCCTCGCCCAGGCGATCGCCTCCCAGATGCGCACCTTCCGCACCGACTACCCGGCCGAGACCAACGAGCTTGACGACTCCGTCGCCTCCGCCGCCGGCTACCGCGCCCTGCACCGCCAGCTCGTCGCCGACGACCTGCCGCGCTTCGAAGAGCAGTTCCGCACCTACCTGAAGACCAACGTCATCCGCGAAATCGCTGGATTCCACGCGCAGTTGAATAACTGGGCCGATGAGATCGGCGAACGGATCACCACCATCAACGAGTCGCTGGCCGACATCGACTACAACCCGGGCCGCTACATCATGCTCCAGCCCGAGAAGACCCCCAACACCGAGATCCGCGACTTCACCGCCGAACTGCGCGCCTGCACCGACGACGTCCTCTCGGGTGACGACTCCGACCTGTACTCGGAAGAGAAGTTCCACCAGGTCCAGCGCCTGATCGAACGCTTCAAGGGCCGCGAAGGCCACACGGATGCCGACCGAGCCTGGACCAGGCGCGTCACCGACGTGCGCTACTGGTTCGTCTTCAGCGCCAGCGAACGCCGCCGCGAGGACGACAGTGAGTACGAGGTGTACTCCGACTCCGGCGGCAAGTCCGGCGGGCAGAAGGAGAAACTCGCCTACACCATCCTGGCAGCCTCCCTCGCCTACCAGTTCAAGCTCGACACCACCGCCAACAGGAGCCGCACCTTCCGTTTCGTGGTCATCGACGAAGCCTTCGGCCGCGGCTCCGAGGAATCCGCCCGCTTCGCCCTGGACCTCTTCAAGCGCCTGGGCCTGCAGCTCCTCATCGTCACCCCGCTGCAGAAGATCCACGTCATCGAGCCGTACGTGTCCGCCGTCGGCTTCGTCGACAACCCCACTGGACACCACTCCCGCCTGCGCACCCTGACCATCGCCCAGTACCGCCGAGAACGCCTCGCCCATGCCCTGGCCGCCGGACAGCCCGCCACCGGACAGGACCACTGACATGGCGGCCACCTCCACCCCCACCTGGACCACGCCCCGCGACGTCGCCGCCCGCCTGCGCAAACGCTGGGAGCGCGGCGAGTTCCTCAGCCAGCTCGCCGACGGTACGGACTTCGACCCACTCGCCATCCCCCTGCGCGGTCCGAAGGCCGGCGACATCACCCAGCACTACGACGACGTCCTCGCATGGGCCACCTCATGGGCCCCCGACAAACACCGGCACCTGCGCATCGAGTACCGGAAGCTCGGCGGACGCCTAGCCGGCGTGAACAACGCCCCCGCCCGGGCCTGGATCGACCACCGCGACGACCTGTTCCAACTCCTCGGCGTCACCAACACGGTCACCCGCTACACGTCCCTCCTGGCCGCCGCCCGCGAGAGCCTGCCCCCTCTGGCCGCGTGGATGGCCGAGCACCCGATGAAGGTCGTCCAGCGGGATGCCGACTGGCCCCGCCTCCAGGCCACGGTCCGGTGGATCACCGACTACCGCGGCCCGACCGTCTACCTGCGCCAGCTCGACGTGCCCGGCGTTGACACCAAGTTCATCGAACACCACCGTGCCATCCTGACGACCCTGCTGGAGCACTGCCTGCCCGAGAACCGCATCAACTCCGAGGTCGTGCGCACCGACTTCGCCGCCCGCTTCCGCTTCCTGCGCAAGCCCGTCTACCTGCGGTTTCGGCTCCTCGACGGCGCGTCAGTGGCCGGCTTTCGCGAGCTCACGGTCCGCGCGGACGAGTTCACCGCGTCACCGCCCGGCATCACGACTGTGTACGTCGTCGAGAACGAGACCACCTACCTCGCTTTCCCCGACCAACCTCACAGCATGGTGATCCACGGCGGAGGCTACGCCGTCACCCAACTAGCTACTCTGACTTGGCTGCACGGCACACGCCTCGTCTACTGGGGCGACCTGGACACCCACGGCTTCGCCATCCTCGACCGGCTGCGCCGGGCCTTCCCGCACACACGGTCCATCCTGATGAATCGGGATGTTCTCCTGGAGCACCGAGGTCAGTGGGTGAAGGAGGACACCCCCACCCACCAGCACCTCGGCACGCTCTCACCGGACGAAGCCGATGCCTACGACATCCTGGTGTCCGGAGAGTTCGGCTCCAAGGTGCGACTCGAACAAGAACGCGTGCGGTTTCACCTACTCGAAGAAGCCCTCAACGAGCTCCGCTGAGGACTGCGCACAACACAGTTGGCCAGCCGGTGCTGGCGAAGGGCACTTGCAACGAGCCTTGGTGAGCAACTCCTGGTGCCTGACGAGCGCCGTAGCGCGAAGGAGGTCACGGAACGAGTCGGCCACCTTGCCACGGGTCTTCAGCGCGTGACAGTTCGGGCACAGAGCGATCATGGCCCTGGGAAGGTCGTCGCCACCCTTGGCGTGATCGTCTATGTGATCCACTTCCAGCAGGTAGGAGCCGTTGCGACCGAGGGCCGAGGTGTAGCGGGGATCAGGACATCGCGGGTTCTCGCAAGCCCCCTGGCTCCGCTCGAGCACCGCATGGCGGGAGGCTGCGATGCGGCTTAGCCGCTGACCACCTTGGGACCTGGGACGGTGGCTCTTACCGTCCCGCACGGCGCGCTCCGCCCGGGCATTCAGCTCCGCGTAGCGGAGGGCCGGATCTGCCATACGGCGCAGTAGAGCAGCAGTCATTCGGCATCGGGAGAGCGCGTCGGCAGCCGATTCCTCGACCGGTAGCGCGAAGTGTCCCTCCGCCGCATCCCAGTCGTTGTCGAACTCACCGTGGCGCAGGCGTGCACACTCCCAGCGGCTGCGCTCCAACTGCGCAAGAGTGTCCGCCGTGCCCGGCCACAGCGCCCCGTGGGGGAGCCCATCCCCGAGCCAGGCGTACTCCAGCGCCGCGTAGATCGCGGCGTACTGGAGGCTGCGTCCGTAGATGACGACGCGCTTGCCTTGGATCCGCCGCAGCAGCGTGTCAGCCACCTCGCGGAAACGGGGCGCGGATTCGAGTACCGCGAGGCCGCCCTTGTCGAGTCGGAGCCGCTCCAGGTAAGTCGTATCCCAGCCAGGGTTGATGAATTGATGCCATCTCTTGCGGCCGCTCGTCGAGGTGAGTGCTATCTCGTAGGGCACTGCCCGCTCCAGAGGCGGGGTGGCCGGAGCAGGTGAACCGATGGCGCTGACTGCCAGAATGACCGTGCTGGGGTCGTCGAGGACATCTTGTGCCCAACGGATCGCCTCACGGCGCACTGCTTGGGCTTCGTCGGCGTTAGGGTGCGCCGAGAACGGCACGGCCGTGTCTGCGCGGTAGACAGGCGACGGCGGGTACACGGTCTCGTCCCATCCCGGCGTCGTACGCCCGGTGCCCGTAAGCACCCCCGGGACGGCAACCAGTTGTGGGGGCCCGAGCACGTAGGCGTCAGGACGGAACAGGTTCGACGGGCGCAGGGGCCTTCCCCCGCGAAGGTGGACACGCGTTGGGGTGGTTATGCGGCCAGCGTGA
>NZ_JBHUDX010000117.1:0-5208 GCF_042678285.1 Streptomyces caeni | reverse complement strand
CTCCGGGACTCATCCGTCCCAGTATCAGGCTGTCCAGATCAACGGTGGAACTTCATCCGCGGCTTCTGATACGGCTCCGACCGCCGAGGTGGCGGTTCGCCCGGCAGTTCCTCCAGTCTCGCGCGGTACGGCGTTCCCGGTGAGGACCGAGGGTCCAGGGGCTCACCAGGAACGGGACATTCGATCGCAGGCAACCCCCAGCGAAGTACCGCCGTTGGCTCAGGGGCCCGGTCGCCCCAAGAACATTCCCGAGACCGCCGTCGTTCTCAACCAGCGCATCATTCCGCGCGAGAGCCTCGACTCGTCGGTCCCTGCCGCGCTGAAGCTGAGGAAGCGGATCAAGCGCTTCGCTCTGGACAACGAACTCGACCACTTGCCCATCGGCGACATCGTCTCGGTCGCGCTGGACGAGTGGCTCACCGCCCGCGGGTTCTGAACCCCACCGAAGCGCAGGGGCGGCCGGGCCCACCCTGGGTGCGGCCGCCCCTCGTGCCGACTATTCCAATAGCCCAATAGGCGGATAGCTCTCCGCCTAGCCGGACCGACTGGAGCAACTCTCTTGTCTGACCACTCTCCCTACGCCCGCCGACTGCGTGAAATCGCTGACGCACTCGAAGCCGAATTCCAACCAACCGACGACGCCCTTACGCCGCACCCGAACACTCTCGACGTCATCAGGAACCGGCACACCAAACGCGGACAACTCAACTACGCCGTCCCAGAAGTCCTTTAGCTCCAGCGCCGGATCCGCCGATACAACGCCGACACCGGAGTACCACACGGAGACATCGTGGCTCTGGCGGTAGACGCCTGGCTCCGGGCAAAGGGCTACCCGCCCTGCATGGCCGCGGCCAAGTCGTAACCTCATGGCGGGACAGTCCGACAATACGCTCGTTGCACTCCATCTCCCTGTGTCGCTGCTCCCGCTACGGCGGGGTTTCCTGGCATTCTGGGAAAAACTGAGTGGAGGCTCAACTCGCGCTGCGCCCCAACCGCAGCCCAGGCAGGGCGGCGGGCGGTATCCGGACGGGGCGTCAGGCTGGTGTCAGCCGGACGTCAGGCCTTGCGGAAGACGTCCTTGACCAGGATCTTGTCGTCACGAAGGGTAAAGAGGTCGATTCCCCGCTGGACGATGGTTCCGTCCTCTTTGCGCAGCGACCACTCGACGACGGCCTGGTCTCCGTTGGCAAGGAAGACGGGCTTCTCGAAAACGCCGTCCATCCCCTGGGCTCGGATCTGATGCGCCTGCTCGTTCATCTCCTCGATCAGATCGCGGATCTCCCGGCCTCGGAGCGTGCGCCCCGGTTCCGGGCCGTCCGAGGTGACCCACACCCCGTCTTCGGCGAAGCACTTCCACGCCCCGTCGATGTCCTCCTTTGCACCGAGTTCGAAGAAGCGGCTCACTGCGTTGTCGCTCATGCGGAATACCTCCGGATACGGATGTCTGCTGATGCGGTCGCTTGCTGGTCGGGCAGAGATCGGGTGAAGCGGATGGTGGGGGACTGCGAGCCCGTATCCCCGAAGAGATCGGAGGGCACTCCAGGGTCCGGGACTGCAGGCTGTTGCGTCGGCGGCAGGTCCTTGTCGGGGCAGCGGCCGTCGGAAGAGAGGCCGCTCCACTTGGCGGCGGTGACGGCCCTCTCGGCGATGAGGATGAGGCTGAGGCCGCCGGGACTGCCGGCCGGGGCTCGCCGCAGCGCGGGCTTTCGCAGGCCAGGTGCAGGGCGACCAAGGAGAAGGATTGGGCGGTGTCGACCGTCATGCCGGGGCCACGCAGACCGAGAACGTACGAGAGGCGGTTCGCGATGAGACCGCGCTGATACCGGTCAGGGCGTGGTGGGCGCCGACAGCCAAGGCGGAGCTCTGCAACGGATACTTGGCGTAGTCGTCGATGTTGACGCCGACGAACACGCCCACGGCGCAGGTGAGTTCACTGTTGGCGAGGTCGGCGAGGTGTAAGAGGGCGGCTTCGAGTGCCTCCGAGTTCCAGCAGCAGGCGCTGCTGATCCGTGAAGTCGGCTTTTCAGGGGGAAATGCCGAAGAGCTCCGCGTCGAACTCGCTCCGGCCTTGTCACGAAGAACTGCGACCTTCGTCATCACCATCAGAGTCCTCCTTCAACTGCCCACCACTTCCGAAACCTTATGTCGGCTACTTCGGACCACAACCCCTAGGAAACCGTGGTCTGCTTTTCCGGCGAGGCCGCAGGGCGTAGCCAGGATCGGAACACGGGTTATTAGGGGTTTCCTCGGAGGCACGCCAGTATATTTCGAACATCTAGGTAATCCGAGCAGGAAGGGAAGGGGAAGGGGTGTCGAGATGAACGGGTAACCGTTCAGGACCGCTCGCGAGTTGCGGTGATGTGGTGCGGGTCGGTCACCGTGGTCACGCGAAACCGTCGGCAACAAACGTGCCCCACGACGGACAGCCCATTCGACGAGGCTGTCCGCCGTTCACGAGGAAGACGGGCTCCTCGGACACGCCCTCCAGGCCTAGGCCGTCATCTGTTTGGACACCTCGTTTGTCTTTTCGATGTGCGCCCGGATCTCCTGCTTGTGGAGTGTGGTGCCGGGGCCCGTCGCCCTTCGAGAGGATCCATACGCCGTCGTCGGCGAAGCAGTCCCACGCCCCGTTGAGGTCTTCCCTCCGGCGATCAGCTCAGCCGGACGGGAAGGCGTTCCAGTGTCCGGAACTGGAGGCTGTCGCGCCAGCGCAGGGATTCCTCGCCGACCGCCAGCCGCCAGGTCGGGAACCGCGCGAGCAGCCGGCTCAGCGCGATCTCGCCCTCCATACGGGCCAGCGGAGCCCCCAGGCAGTGATGGATGCCGTGACCGAAGGCGAGATGGCTGTTGGCGGAGCGAGAGGTGTCGAGCGCGTCGGGCTCGCTGAAGCGGGCGGCGTCGCGGTTGGCCGCGGCCAGGGAGATGAAGACGATGTCGTCCCGGGGAATGGTCAGCCCGTCGATCTCGACCGGCTCCAGGGTGTAGCGGACCGTGGCCAGGTTGAGCGGGCTCTCGAAGCGCAGGAACTCCTCCACCGCAGCCGGGACGCCCTGCGGCTGCGACCGCAGCCGCTCCTGCTGTTCGGGGTCCTGCAGCAGCGCGTACACCGAGTTGCTGATCATACTCGCGGTCGTCTCGTAGCCCGCGTTCATCACCAGGAAGATGGTCGACAGCAACTCGCCCTCGTCCAGCCGCTGCTCGCCGTCGTCGGCCTGGAGCAGCGCGCTGACCAGGTCGTCGCCCGGCCTATCGCGCTTGTACGCGATGAAGTCCCGCAGGTAGGCCGTGGCGGCCACATGGGCCTGCATCTTGTCCTGCATGGTCGCGGTGACGCTGGTCAGCGTGGCGTTCCAGGAACGGAAGTCGTCGCGCCGGTCGCCGGGTATGCCGAGCAGTTCCCCGATCACTGTGATCGGCAGGGGCAGCGACAGCGCATCCACTAGGTCGACGTCCTCGCCCGGGGCGATACGGTCGAGGAGCTGGTCGGTGGCCCGCTCGATACGGGGCCTGAGCTGCTGTACGCGTCGCATCGTGAACGCCTTGCCCATGATGCGGCGCAGCCGGGTATGGTCCGGCGGGTCGCTGAAGAGCATGCTCTTGAAGTTCGCGAGCTGCACGGGCTCGGCGCTGACCTTGTTGCGCTCCACGATGCGCGGCAGCTCCGCGGCGTCCTTGGAGAGCCGGGGGTCGGCCAGAAGCGAGCGCGCCGCCTCATAGCGGGTCACCACCCAGGCGTGCAGTTCGGTGGTCAGGGTCTTCACCACGACCCGGTGGGCCGGCGCCTCGGCCCGCATGTCCTCGTAGATCGCGTACGGCTCCTGGGTGAACTCCGGGTTCAGCAAGTCCACCACATTCGACATTCCGCTCACGCGTGTCCCTCCTGCTTCATCCTGTGGGCTCCTTGGTCGGCCAGCCAGCGCAGGACCGGCCGGGCGGTCGACGCGGCGGACTCTTGGATCATGGACAGATGGTCGGCGGCCCCCACCTCGAAACTGGAGTGCGGGACGGGCCAAGCCGGCCTCAGATGCGCGGCCACGGGCCGGCCCGCCCGGGGTCCGGCGGGCACATGGCGTTCCGCGGTCAGCTGGAGCGTCGGCGCGTGTGCCGCAGTGGGACGCCACTTCGCGAAGAACTTCAAGTAGCGAGCCATTGCCGTGAGTTGGGCGTCGTTGATCCGCCCGAAGCGCTCCGCTTCGATCGTGTGGTCGCCGCCGAGCAGGATCTGCTGAATGTCGGCGAGCCCCTGGCTGCCCGGCAGATGGGAGTCCAGCAGCACCACCGCGCGGACGGGCTCCCCGGCTCGCGCCAGGTGCTCGGCCACGGCGTGGGCGACCCAGCCGCCGGAGGAGTAGCCGACGAGCACGGTGTCCCGGCCGTCCGCACACCCCCGTACCGCGTCGGCCCGGTCGGCGACCAGCTCGCCCAGGGACGCGGGCAGCGGTTCCCCCTCCTCGAAGCCCGGATGCGGCAGCACGGTGAGCGGGTAGGCATCGCGGAACGCGGCGGCGAAGCGGGCGAACTGGAAGGCGTTCGACGGCGCCACCACGGAAGGGAAGCAGATCAGTGCGGGGGCGACCGGGTCGCCGGTGCGGCTGAAGACCATCGGGGCGGGGGCGGCGAGGGCGCGGTCCGGAGACTGCCGCGCGTCCCTGAGCCTGGCCGCCGACTCCAGGAGATCGAGGCCGGCCTCCATCTGCCCTTCGGCACAGGCGGCACGGAAGAGGTCACGCAGACTGCGGTCCGCGTCGCCGCTGACACCGTACGACTCCAACATGCCGGGCTCGTCGAGCATTTGGAGGAGGTACTTGGCCAGGAGGCTCGGTGCCGGATGGCTGAAGAGGAGATCCGCGGTCAGGGGCAGACCGGTGGCCGCCTTGAGGCGCTCGCACAGCTCCACCACGGTCAGGGAGTCGAATCCCAGCTCGGCGAAGAGGGCATCCGGGTGAACCTCGTCCTCCGGCGTGTAGTCGAGGATGGCCGCGACCTCGGCGCACACCCCCCGCAGCAGCACGTCCTCCCGCTCCTCGCGCGGGATGCTCAGGAGGCTCTGACGCAGCGGGAAGGAGGGTTTCGACGGCGGTTCGTCGGCGCTGGGTGCGGAGGCCGTGCCGACCGCGAGGGAGGGGTGGACTCCGTCGAGCCAGTAACGCTTGCGTTGGAAGGCGTAGGTGGGGAGGTCGACAGTTCGGGCGCCCGAATTCTCGAACA
>NZ_JBHUDX010000116.1:34667-53475 GCF_042678285.1 Streptomyces caeni | reverse complement strand
CGTCATATCGCCCGCCCGGACGAGGTCCGGCTCCTCGGCGGTGAAGTCCCGCCGCACGAAGTCCGGGGCCGCGAGCCTCTTGCCCGGCCTGGTCAGCGACCGGCGCCGACGGACCTTGCGCCCGGCCGGCCCGAGCTCGGCCATGACCTTGGCGACAGTGTTCACCGACACCCGCCAGTGCACATCCTCTTCACCTGGCAACAAACCACCAGCGCCGACACGACCGTGGCCGCTTACGAAGCCACCGAACTCGCCGGACCAGCCACGCAACCACCGGACACGGCCGACCTGCCCCCGCCCACAGGGCCGTAGATCCACACAAACACCCAAGACGCCGACACCACACCCCGAGAACACGCACGCCCGCCGACAGCCCCAGGCACCCCCACGCACCCGCACCACCCCGAAACGTCAGCCGACGACCACCAGGCAACCGCCCCCAGGGCCAACACCGTTCGGACACCACATCGAACAGCCCCCGGAAACGACGAAAATCCCGACCGATCACGAAGATCAGTCGGGATTCGTCAACCATTCCCGAGCGAACTCAAGAACAGTCGGTGCGTGGACCTGAGGGGATTTGAACCCCTGGCCCCCTCGATGCGAACGAGGTGCGCTACCGGACTGCGCCACAGGCCCTTGCAACGAGTGAAACTCTAGCATCCCCGTCCGGGTGCTTGGAAATCCGTTCCTGGCTGGTCAACCGAGCGCCGCCGGGCGGCGGAGTCACTCGTTGGCGGCCCGGGGCCGTTCCCCGTCCTCGTACTGGTCGAACAACGGCGTACGTCCACGCTCCCGGGCCCGCCGCGCGGAAGCCGAGCGCCGGGCGTCGCTCCGCCCGCTGCCCGCGGGCTCCGCAGGCCGCTCCTGCGGACCGGTCCCGGACTCTGCCCGGCCCGGCTCGGCGCCCGTCTCGGGGACCCCCGGCACGGGCGCCGCCTCCGCCGTGCTCGACCGGGCCGAGCTCCATGTGTCCGGCGCCCCGAGGTCCACGCTCGGTGTCGCCCGCGGAGCCACCGGCGCGGTCACATACGTCGGCAGTGGCACCGGTACCGGATCCCAGCTGTCGCCGTGCCCCGGCCTGCGCCGGCGCTCGCGCTGCTGGTCCACCCACTCCGCGTGGTCGGTCTGTTCGACCAGGGCACGGCGGTCGGCGGCGAGCGCGGACAGTCCGGGGTCGCTGTCGGCCTCAGGGCCGTCCTCCGGTTCCTCCGCGTCGGAGGGTGCCGGGGGCCGGCGTCGTGGCTGGCGCTCGCGCAGCCGCTGCGCCGCGGCCTCGGCCCGTCGCCGGTCCATCGTGTACGTGAACCGCTTGCGCTCCTGCGCCCGCAGATATGCGATGTACGCGCTCAGCAGCACGGCGGGCACCCCCGGCGCCCACAGGAAGGCGAGCCCTCCGACCGCGGCGACGATCGCGCCCAGGGTGAAGGCGAGGAAGAGCATCACGGTCGTGCGGCGCCGGCGCGCGAGCACCTTCGTGCGCCGGGCGCGCGCCATGGCCTCCGCCGAGGGCGCCCTCCGGGGCCCGGGCGACCTGTTCGCCTCGGGTGTGCGCGGGCCCGCGCCCTTGGCGGGGCGGGCCGCGGCCGCCCGGGACGGGGCGTGCGCCGCGGATCCGGACGGCCGCCGCACCGGCTCGCCCGACTCCCGCCGGGCCGGCCCTTGCGGCTGCACCCGGGCCTTGACCTGCTCCCGGGTCGGAGGCATGGCGAAGGCCCGGACGTCCACCGAGTCGGTGACGCCGTCCGGCTCGGCATCGGGCTCCCCCTCTTCGGCGGAGCGCGCGCGCAGGTCCTTGGCGTATCGGCGCTCCATCCCCGCCCGTCCGGACAGCAGCCGGATGGCGGTGCTGAAGCGTTCCGTGGGACGAGACTCGTTCAACTCGTCCTGCCTACGGAGCCACATCGGCACCAAGTAGGCGGCCCAGGCCCCGACGATGACTGCGTAGATGAGGCCGCTGCTGCTCACGCCTCACACGGTAGAGGGGTTCGCGTGAGGCCATCTGCCAATTGAGCCGGTGTGTCGCACGATCTGGCTGATATTTCGAGCTTTTTTTGGGACCGATGCGATCAGCAGGCCATCGGGGCCGCTAATTCATCGGCCTGAGGCGATCGGCAAGCGATCAATTTCGAACATATTTTTTATTTTCTGGGGCTGGCGGGCTTGCCCGGCTCCGCGCCAGCGCCCTGCGCGGGGGATGTCGGGTTCTGCGTGCCTGCCTGCTGGGAGCGGGCCCGGTGCCAGCGCGCGAGCAAACCCTCCGGCGCCTCTTCCGCGGTGAGCGCGAAGACGAGGTGGTCCCGCCAGGCCCCGTCGATGTGCAGATAACGCGGCCGGAGCCCCTCCTCACGGAATCCGAGTTTCTCCACGACCCGGCGGCTCGGCCCGTTCTCCGGGCGAATGCAGACCTCGATGCGGTGCAGCCCGACGGTCCGGAAGCAGTGGTCGACGGCGAGCGCCACGGCCGTCGGCATCACCCCACGGCCCGCGACCGCCTCGTCCACCCAGTAGCCCACGTGGCCCGAGCACATCGAGCCCCAGGTGATCCCGGCCACCGTCAACTGTCCGACGAGGCGCCCCTGGTACTCGATCACGAAGGGCAGCATCCGGCCCGCGCCGGCCTCGTTGCGCAGATGCCGGACCATCTGGCGGAAGGTCGGCCGGTGCGCGACCGGGCCGCTGGGCGTGGGCGGCGGGATGGTCGCCTCCCACGGCCGCAGCCAGTCCCGGTTGCGGCGGTTGACCTCGCGCCAGGCCCGCTGGTCGCGCAGCCTTATCGGCCGGAGGACGACATCGCCGTCCGCCAGTTCGACGGGCCAGAAAGGGCCGTTCAGCTCGCACCCCCACTCGGTCCTGGGCGGTCCTCGCCGGCCGGGGACCCGCCCGCGCCGGCCCTGGGGTGGTCACCGCCGCGGATCTGGTCGACGGCGTGCACCAACAAGGGTTCCAGGACGGCCAGCCCGTCCTTCACCCCACCGGTGGAACCCGGCAGATTGACGATCAGCGTCCCGCCGGCGACCCCGGCCAGTCCCCGGGACAGCGCCGCCGTGGGCACCTTCTCCCTTCCGAACGCCCTGACGGCCTCGGGAATGCCCGGCACCTCGTAGTCGATCAGCGCCCGGGTCGCCTCGGGCGTGCGGTCGGTGGGCGACAGGCCGGTGCCGCCGGTGGTCACGATCACGTCGTAGCCCGCGCGGACGCCGGTCCTGAGCGCGTCCTCGACCGGGTCCCCGTCCGGGACCACCCAGGGGCCGTCGACCGCGAAGCCGAACCGGATGAGGGCCTGAGCGATCAGGGGACCGCCCTTGTCCTCGTACACACCCGCCGCCGCCCGGTTCGACGCGGTCACCACGAGGGCCGAGTACGACGCTGTCAGGGCACCTCCGGTCGGCGGCCCGGCCGGTGCCGTCATGACCGGCTCCAGTCGCCCGACTTTCCGCCCGTCTTCTCCTGCACGCGCACGTCCGTGATCACCGCCCCCTTGTCCACCGCCTTGATCATGTCGATGACGGTCAGCGCCGCGACACTGACCGCGGTGAGCGCCTCCATCTCGACGCCCGTGCGGTCGGTGGTCTTCACGGTGGCCTCGATCTCGACGGCGTCGTCCGCGACCGACAGGTCCAGCGTCACACCGGACAGTGACAGCGGGTGGCACAGCGGGATCAGGTCCGGTGTGCGCTTGGCTCCCATGATGCCCGCGATCCGCGCGACGGCGAGTGCGTCGCCCTTGGGCACGCCCTCGCCGCGCAGCAGCTCGACCACGCGCTGCGAGACCAGGACGCGGCCGCTGGCGCGCGCGGTGCGCGCGGTCACGTCCTTGCCGGAGACGTCGACCATGCGGGCTGCCCCCGCCTCGTCGATGTGGGTCAGTCGATCCTGCGTACTCATCTGCTGTGGCGCTCCCGGTCCGGGTCCGTGCGGCGGGACGCACGGACCTGTTGTGCGCGACACGGTACCGCCAACCGAGGGCGGTCAGCCGAGCAGGACCACCTCGACCTCGGTGCCCGGCTCCAAGGACGTCTCCTCCTCGGGGACGACGATCAGCGCGTCGGCCTGCGCGAGGGCCGCGACCAGGTGGGATGCGGCGCCGCCGACGGGGGTCACCGTGCCGTCGCGGTACGTCCCGCGCAGGAACTGCCGACGGCCCGCGGGTGAGGGCAGCGCCTTGTCCGCCTCCAGGACGGCCCTGGCCCTGGGGCGGTGCACGTCCTTCAGGCCCATCAGGGTGCGGATCACGGGGCGCACGAACAGCTCGAAGGACACGTACGACGACACCGGGTTCCCCGGCAGCGCGAGCAGCGGCGTGTGGTCGGGGCCGATGGACCCGAAGCCCTGGGGCTTGCCGGGCTGCATGGCGAGCTTGCGGAACTCCACGCCGCCGCCCGCCCCGTCCTCGTCTCCGATGGAGGAGAGCGCCTCCTTGACGACGTCGTACGCCCCCACGCTCACCCCTCCGCTGGTGACCATGAGGTCGGCCCGCACCAGCTGGTCCTCGATGGTCGAGCGGAGCGTCTCGGCGTTGTCGGCGACCGCGCCGACCCGGTAGGCGATCGCCCCGGCGTCGCGGGCGGCGGCGGTGAGGGCGAAGCTGTTGGAGTCGTAGATCTGTCCGCCGCCCAGGTCCTCGTCGGGCTGGACGAGTTCGCTGCCGGTGGACACCACGACCACGCGCGGGCGCGGGCGCACCCGGACCGTGCCGCGGCCGATCGCGGCGAGCAGCCCGATCTGCGGGGGGCCGAGGACGGTGCCGGCCTCCAGGGCGCGGTCACCGGCCCGCACATCGCTGCCCTTCGCGCGCACATGCGCGCGCGCCTCGGCGGGACGGTGGACCCTGACCTCCCCGGAGGCGCCCTCCGGGGACAGGCTGCGGGCGCGCATCCCGGAGACGGGCCCGCCGCCAAGCCCGCCGTCGGTCCACTCGACGGGGACGACGGTCTCGGCGCCGGGCGGCAGCGGCGCGCCGGTCATGATGCGCGCGGCCTGGCCGGGCCCCACCCGCAGCAGATCGGCCGAGCCCGCCGCGACGTCCCCGATCACCGTGAGGACGGCGGGAAACTCCTCGCTCGCGCCCGCCACGTCCGCGACGCGCACCGCGTACCCGTCCATGGAGCTGTTGTCGAACGGCGGCAGGGACACCGGCACCATCACGTCGTCGACCAGGACGCAGCCCTGGGCGTCGAGCAGTTGGAGCTCGATGGGTTCCAGGGGGCGGACGGTGGCGAGAATGTCCTCCAGATGCTCGTCCACCGACCACAGGTGGTCCGGGCCGGTGGTGCGGTTCGCGGCGGCGCTCAAATCGCTACATCTCCTCGGCTACGTAACTGCGAAGCCAGACCCGGAAGTCCGGGCCCAGGTCTTCACGTTCGCACGCAAGTCTGACAATGGCACGCAGGTAGTCGCTACGGTCCCCGGTGTCATAGCGGCGGCCCTGGAAGACCACGCCGTGCACGGGGCCGCCGACCTTCTCGTCCTCGGTGAGCCGCTGGAGGGCGTCGGTGAGCTGGATCTCGCCGCCGCGACCCGGCTCCGTCGTACGCAGTATGTCGAAGATGTGCGGGTCGAGGACATAGCGGCCGATGATCGCGTAGTTCGACGGGGCGTCCGCCGCCTCCGGCTTCTCGACGAGGCCGGTCACCTTGACGACGTCGCCCTCCTGGGTGGGCTCGACGGCCGCGCAGCCGTAGAGGTGGACCTGCTCCGGCGCGACCTCCATGAGCGCGACGACGCTGCCGCCGCGCAGTTCCTGGACCTCGACCATGCGGGCCAGCAGGGGGTCGCGCGGGTCGATCAGGTCGTCGCCGAGGAGGACGGCGAAGGGTTCGCGGCCGACGTGCGGGGCGGCGCACAGCACGGCGTGGCCGAGCCCCCTGGGGTCGCCCTGGCGCACATAGTGCATGGTGGCGAGGTCGCTGGACTCCCGGACCTTCGCGAGCCGTTCGGCGTCGCCCTTCTTCTCGAGCGCCGACTCCAGTTCGTAGTTGCGGTCGAAGTGGTCCTCAAGGGGGCGCTTGTTGCGGCCGGTGACCATCAGGACATCGTCGAGCCCCGCGGACACGGCCTCTTCGACCACGTACTGGATCGCGGGCTTGTCAACGACCGGCAGCATCTCCTTGGGCGTCGCCTTGGTGGCCGGCAGGAACCGGGTGCCGAGGCCCGCTGCGGGAATGACAGCCTTGCTGATCCTGGGGTGCGACTCAGTCATGTCCGCAACCATATCCGGTGGCTATGTGCGGAATCTGTGCCCCCGGTTAATTCGCTCTCATATGAACGCTTTAGGAAGGACGGGGCAGCGACCTGTGGCTCCCATGGAACGCGAGACAGAGTCTGACAAGCGATTGTTGCGGCGAGGGTTCCTCGCGGTGAGAAGCAGGTTGACGCCGGATGACGTGCACCGGGCGGCGGGCGCGCTCGCCGCCCGGGCCCTGGAGCTGCCCGAACTGGCGCACGCGAGCACGGTGGCGGCTTACGTCTCCGTGGGGAGCGAACCCGGCACCCTGGCGCTCCTGGACGCGCTGCGCGCGCGGAACGTGCGCGTCCTGCTCCCGGCGCTGCTGCCGGACAGCGACCTCGACTGGGGCGTGTACGCCGGTCCGGACTCCCTCGTCCGCGTCCGGCACGGCGGGAAGATGGCCCTCCTGGAGCCCGCGGGCGAGCGCCTGGGCCCGGAGGCGGTCCGGCAGGCGGACGCCGTGCTGCTGCCGGGTCTCGCCGTCGATGCGCGCGGTATGCGCCTCGGGCGCGGCGGAGGCTCCTACGACCGTGCGCTGGCCCGTCTGGAAGGGGCCGGCGCCGAGCCCGCGCTGGTGGTGCTCCTGTACGACGCGGAGGTCGTGGCGCACGTCCCCGAGGAACCGCACGACCGTCCGGTCCACGCGGCGGTGACACCGTCGGGCGTGCACCGTTTCCGCGAGCCCTAGAGGCCGCTGCCGGCCCCGTGGAGGCCGCCACGGCCTCGTGAGACCGGCCCTCCACGCGTGCGTGGAGGGCCGGTCTCACGAGGCGGTCTCCGTCAGGGCTTGAGCACCAGCGTGTCGGCCGTGCTCTTGTCGACCGCGTTCTTCGAGAAGTGCCACGGCAGCAGTTCGCCCTCGGCCCACAGGTCGGTCTGGTCGGTGTAGTGGGCGCTGTAGGCGTGGCCCGAGGCACCGGAGAGGTTGATCCACTTGGACTTGTCGAGGTCGCCCAGGTTGACCACCATCCGCATCGACGGAACCCAGACGACACCGTAGCCGCCCGCCGCGTTCCAGCCCGTGGCGTTCACGGTCGCCTCGCCGCCGTCGAGCTTCCAGGGGCCCCGGTTGAGCATGTACTGGATTATCCGGGGACCGCCGGTGCCGAGGGTCTGGTTCTTCAGGAACAGGCGGTGCAGACGGCCCCAGCTCCAGGTGTCGATGTCCTTGCCGAGCTTGGCGGTCAGCTCCCACCGGGCGTCCTTCATGGCGCGCCCGAACAGTTCGTCCCGCGTAGTGGTCGCCTTGTCGGTGCGCGTCTTGGGCGTCCGCCACCAGTCGTTGTTCTCATCGTCGATGATGTTGCGCACCACCTCGAACCAGCGGTCGCCGCCGTCCGGCTGCGCCTGGTCCGCGTCGCGCTGACCGCACTCGCGCACCTTCCGGTTCTCGTCCGCGGGCCCGGTGTTGTCGGCCGGCTCGACCCACAGGCACTGGCCCTTGACCCGCAGTTCCTTGGGCAGCTTGTTGCCGAAGGCCAGCTTGAGGATGTTGCGCCAGACGGCGTTGAAGTACGCGGCCGCCGCCGAGTCGGCGTCCTGGGTGGAGTCCCAGCTCTCCAGCAGCTTCTGCGCCTCGCGGACGTGCTTGTCCGGGACGTCGATCTTGAGCAGCTTGGGCACAAGCAGCTTGGCGATCTCGCTGCTGCTGTCGAGCTGCATCTGCCGCATGTCGTCGGTCGAGATCTTGCCGCCGCCCTTGATCTTCGACTCGATCAGGTCGTTTATCCGCTGGCTGCGCGCGCCGTAGCCCCAGTCCGTGGTGAGCGTGTAGGGGTAGGTGTCCTTGCCGACCACGGCCTGGTTGGCGGTGACGATGTAGCCGCGCTCCGGGTTGTACTCGTGCGGCAGCTCGTCCTGCTTGATGTAGCCGGTCCACTTGTACGCGGAGTCCCAGCCGGGCGCCGGGATCGAGCCGTCGAGGCCCTGCGCGCGCGTGGGGATCTTCCCGGGCAGCTGGTAGCCGATGTTGCCCCGGGTGTCGGCGTAGATCAGGTTCTGCGAGGGCACCTCGAAGGACCGGGCCGCCGCGCGGAACTCTTTCCAGTCCGTCGCCTTGTCGATCTCGAACACGGCGTCCATGGAGGAGCCGGGATCCAGCGCGGTCCAGCGCAGCGCGATGCCGTAGCCGTCGCCGCGGTCGGGCGCCGCGGTGTCGACGGTGGCCTTCTTGCCGACCTTGACGAGTTCGTCGTCGCGGTCGGACAGGAGGGGGCCGCTCTTCGTCGCACGGACGACGATCTTCTTGGATCCGCCCCCGGCGATCTTGATCGTCTCGGTGCGGGTGGTGAAGGGCACCACCTTGCCGTCGTACACGTAGCCGTCGCCGGACAGCTTCTCCAGATAGAGGTCGGTGACGTCGACGCCGGAGTTGGTCATGCCCCAGGCGATGGACTGGTTGTGGCCGATGATCACGCCGGGCAGGCCCGCGAACGTGTACCCGGTGACGTCGTAGGGACACCGGGCCGAGACGGTCGTGCAGTGCAGGCCCATCTGGTACCAGACCGACGGCAGCGAGGCCGACAGGTGCGGGTCGTTGGCCAGCAGCGGCTTGCCGGTGATGGTGTGGCTACCGGCCACGACCCACGAGTTGGAGCCGATGCCGTTGCCGTTCACGCCGACGGCCGTGGGGACGTTGTCCAGGACGTTGTAGAGGCCGGCAAGCTGGCTGCGCAGGGCCGACGACCCCGAGATCCCGGTGGCCGACGTGGAGGCTCCGGTGGCCGACGTGGAGGCTCCGGTGGCCGACGTGGAGGCTCCGGTGGTTCCGGTGGTCGACCCGGTGCCCGTCGAGCCGCCCTGTTCGAACGTCTTCGTGGCGGCGTCGTACCGGCCCTCCCGGACGATCGGCTTGTGGCGCTGGTACGGGTACTCCGGGTACAGGTCCGCGATCTGCTTCGGGCCCAGACGGCTGGTCATCAAAGAGCGGTCGATCTCCTCCTGCATGTTGCCGCGCAGGTCCCAGGCCATCGCCTTCAGCCAGGAGACCGAGTCGACCGGGGTCCACGCCTCGGGCCGGTAGTCGCCGGTGAGGTTCAGGGCCGCGTACTCCAGGGAGATGTCCTTGCCGTCCTTGCCCTGCAGGTAGGCGTTGACTCCCTTGGCGTACGCCCGGAGGTACTTCTTCGTGGAGGCCGACAGCGTGGTGTCGTACTCCTTCTGTGCCACCCGGTCCCAGCCCAGGGTGCGCAGGAACGCGTCGTTCTTGATCTGGCTCTTGCCGAACATCTCGGACAGGCGCCCGGACGTCATGTGGCGACGCACGTCCATCTCGTAGAACCGGTCCTGCGCCTGGACGTAGCCCTGCGCCATGAACAGGTCCTCGTCGGAGGAGGCGTAGATCTGCGGGATTCCGTTGCCGTCGCGCTTGACGTCGACGGGGCCCGACAGGCCGGCGAGGGTGATCGAGCCCTTGGTCTGCGGGAAGGAGGCGCGCACCGTACTGACGGACCAGTACCCGCCGTACCCGAAACCCGTCACAAGGGCCAGTACCAGGACGATCACGACCAGACGGGCTCTGCGCCCCTTCTTCCTGCCGGGCTTGCCGGGCTTCTGGCCGGAAGGGGCGGTGGTGTTGGGGGGCATCGCTGTCCTTGCTGTCCTAACACGAGCGGCAGGGCGGGCTGTGCTTTCTACTGAGCGCTGGAGCAACCATAGGCGCAGGGGCCCCTCCGCCTGGACGCGGTCCGGGGAACCCGGCCGGACTGGAGTTCGATCACGCACCCCGAAGCGTCAAGAAAGCGTCAAGAATTAGGTAAGGTAACGAAGTACTTGCCGTGAAGTCCCAGGTCGCCCGGGCTTCACCGGCTCTGGTCGAGGCGTCCGCACCGCGGCGCCCGGATCGGCGAGAAGGGAACGGCCGCTGACTGTCCACCACCTCAACCAGCTCCTGCTCCTGTGCTCGCTCGTTCTGCTCGTCGCGGTGGCAGCGGTTCGTGTCTCGTCGCGCAGCGGGCTCCCCAGCCTGCTCGTCTACCTGGGCATCGGCATCGCCATGGGCCGGGACGGGGTGGGCGCCATCCCCTTCACCAACGCGGAACTGACCCAGGTCATGGGGTACGCGGCCCTGGTCGTGATCCTCGCGGAGGGCGGTCTCGGCACGAAGTGGAAGGAGATCAGTCCGGCCCTCCCGGCGGCCTCCTCCCTGGCACTCGTCGGCGTCGCGGTGAGCGTCGGCGTCACGGCCGCCGGCGCGCACTACCTCTGCGGGCTGGAATGGCGGCAGGCGCTCATCATCGGAGCAGTGGTGTCGTCCACCGACGCGGCGGCCGTCTTCTCCGTGCTGCGGAAAGTGCCCCTGCCCGCGCGCCTGAAGGGTGTGCTGGAGGCCGAGTCCGGCTTCAACGACGCCCCGGTGGTCATCCTCGTCGTCGCCCTCTCCACGGCCGGCCCGGTGGAGCGCTGGTACACGCTGCCCGGCGTGATCCTCCTGGAGCTGGCCGTGGGTGCCGCCATCGGCCTCGCGGTGGGCTGGCTCGGCTCCTGGGGCCTGCGGCACGTGGCGCTGCCCGCCTCCGGTCTCTACCCGATCGCCGTCATGGCCATCGCGGTCACCGCGTACGCGGCCGGCGCGCTGGCCCACGGCAGCGGCTTCCTCGCCGTGTACCTCGCGGCGATGACGCTCGGCAACGCGAAGCTGCCGCACTGGCCCGCCACACGCGGTTTCGCCGAGGGGATCGGCTGGATCGCCCAGATCGGCATGTTCGTCCTGCTCGGTCTGCTGGTCACCCCGCACGAACTGGGCGACGACGTGCTGCCCGCCCTCGTCATCGGCCTGGTGCTGACCATGGTGGCGCGGCCGCTGAGCGTGGTGGTGAGCCTCGCGCCGTTCCGGATGCCGTGGCAGGAGCAGACGCTGCTGTCGTGGGCCGGGCTGCGCGGAGCGGTGCCCATCATCCTGGCGACCATCCCCATGGTGAACGGCGTCGACGCCAGCCACCGCATCTTCAACATCGTCTTCATCCTCGTCGCCGTCTACACCCTGGTCCAGGGGCCGACGCTGCCGTGGCTGGCCCGCGTGCTGCGGCTGGGCGAGGGCCCCGAGGCCGCCGACCTCGGCATCGAGTCGGCACCCCTGGAGCGGCTGCGCGGTCATCTGCTGTCCGTCGTCATCCCCGGGGGATCGCGGATGCACGGCGTCGAGATCAACGAACTGCGGCTGCCGGCCGGCGCCGCGGTCACGCTCGTCGTCCGGGAGGGCAAGTCGTTCGTGCCGCTGCCGACGACGGTGCTGCGGCGCGGGGACGAACTCCTCGTGGTCGCCACGGACCAGGTGCGCGACGCGGCGGAGAAGCGCCTGAGGGCCGTCGGTCAGGGTGGCAAGCTGGCCGGATGGCTGGGCTTGGGCGACGGGGCGGGGGACGGCGGCGGAGCCCACGGCACTCGTTGAGGGCACGGCTACAATCAAGGCGCACTTGATCGAACCAACTCTGCCTGACGCAGAGCTGGCGCGACCGTATGGCGGCCGCGACGCCCTCCTCGACGGGCGCCGGTATCTACCGCAGTCCGCGCAAGAGGACAGCTCTCGGCGCCCCCCGCACGGGCGCGCTACCAGGCGGCGAAAGGCGCGGGCCGTGGCGTCCACGGTCACCTCGAAGTCGTCCCGTCCGGGCTACGGGCAGCTGCTGCGCACCCGCGGCGCCTGGACGTTCCTGCTCCCGGGCTTCGCGGCGCGTCAGCCGTTCGCGATGCTCACCCTCTCCATCGTGCTGCTCGTACGGCACACCACCGGCTCGTACGGGGCGGCGGGCGCCGTCGCCGCGGTCACCGGCGTCTCCATGGCGCTGTTCGCGCCCTCCGGCGGCCGTCTCGCCGACCGCCGCGGACAGCGGGCGGTGCTGGTCCCCGGCGTCCTGGTGCACGCCCTGTCGGGCGGCGCCCTGACGGCGCTCGCGCTGGCCCACGCCCCCTTGTGGGCGCTGTTCGCCGCGGCCGTCCCGACGGGCGCCTCCGTGCCGCAGATCGGCCCCATGGTGCGCGCCCGCTGGGGCGCGAGGCTGCACGGCTCACCCCTGCTGACGACCGCGGCCGCCTTCGAATCCGTCACCGACGAGCTGACCTTCGTGCTCGGCCCGCTGCTGGCGACGGCTCTGTGCACCACCGTGGCCCCGGCCGCGGGCCTGCTGGCGGAGGCAGCGCTGACGCTGGCCGGCGGCCTGCTGTTCGCGGCGCAGAAGGGCACGCAGCCGCCCGTCGCCGCCGTGCCGCACGCACGCGTGCGGCACGCCTCCGCACTGCGCGTCCCCGGGGTGCGGGTCCTGGCCGTGGCCTTCCTGGGCATCGGTTCCGTCTTCGGCGGTCTGCAGGTCGCGCTCACCGCGTTCAGCGAGTCGATCGGCGAACCCGGCCTGAACGGCGTCCTGTACGGCGTCTTCGCCGCAGGCAACATGCTCTCCGGCGTCGTGTACGGCGCCGTGGCCTGGAAGGCCGCCCCGCAGCGGCGGCTCGTCCTCGGTCATGCCGCCCTGGCTGCGGCCGCCTCGGCCCTGTGGACCGCGCACTCCGTGATCGTCCTGGCCGGTCTCGGCCTGCTGGTGGGCGTGTGCATCGCGCCCGCTCTGATCACCGGCTACACGCTGGTCGAGCGCCTGGTCCCGGCCGGCGCCCGCACCGAGGCGTTCACCTGGCTGACCGGCGCGGTCGCGCTCGGCCAGGCGGCCGCGGTCACGGTCGCGGGGCAATTCGAGGACCGCCTGTGGGACGGCGCCGGCTTCCTGGTCCCGATGGGCGGCACGGTGCTGGCGCTGGTGACCCTGGTGGCCCTGCAGTCACGGCTGGCGACACGGGCCGACGGCCGCACCGTCGCACGTGGCGTGGATCACCGCGTGCCGATGACGGTGGACTGATCCCGAGGAATACGTCACTATGGATCGTCGTTAGCACTCATCGAGTGAGAGTGCCAGGAGGAAGACAAGTGCCGACCTACCAGTACCAGTGCACCGAGTGCGGCGAGGGCCTCGAGGCGGTGCAGAAGTTCAGCGACGACGCTCTGACCGAGTGCCCCAGCTGCGGTGGCCGCCTGAAGAAGGTGTTCTCCGCCGTCGGCATCGTCTTCAAGGGCTCCGGCTTCTACCGCAACGACAGCCGCGGCTCGTCCTCGAGCAGCAGCCCGGCGGCGTCGAAGTCGTCGAGCCCCTCCTCGTCGTCGTCTGCCTCGTCGTCCTCGTCGTCCTCGTCGTCCTCGTCCGACTCCGGGTCGTCGTCGACGGGCACCTCCACCGCCGCGTAAGCACCCGGCCGTGCGAACCCGCCGTCGGACGACGGCGGGGCCTTCGCCTCCCCGAAGCCAGCTACTGTGCTCGCCATGCAGAACGCAGACATCGGTGTCATAGGCGGCTCGGGCTTCTACTCCTTCCTCGACGACGTGACCGAGCTCCGCGTCGACACCCCGTACGGACCACCCAGCGACTCCCTCTTCCTCGGCGAGGTCGCCGGCCGGCGGGTGGCCTTCCTCCCCCGCCACGGCCGCGGCCATCATCTGCCGCCGCACCGCATCAACTACCGCGCCAATCTGTGGGCACTGCGCTCCGTCGGCGTGCGCCAGGTGCTCGGGCCGTGTGCCGTCGGCGGCCTGCGCCCCGAGTACGGCCCCGGGACGCTGCTCGTCCCCGATCAGCTGGTGGACCGCACGAAGGCCCGGACGCAGACGTACTTCGACGGGCTGCCGCTGCCCGACGGCACCGTGCCGAACGTGGTGCACGTCTCACTCGCCGACCCTTACTGCCCCGTCGGCCGCAAGGCCGCGCTGGAGGCGGCGCGTGGGCGGGACTGGGAACCGGTGGACGGCGGCACACTGGTCGTCGTCGAGGGGCCGCGGTTCTCCACCCGTGCCGAGTCGCTGTGGCACCGGGCGCAGGGCTGGTCGGTGGTGGGCATGACCGGCCACCCCGAGGCCGCACTCGCCCGCGAGCTGGAGCTGTGCTACACCTCCCTGACCCTGGTCACCGACCTCGACGCCGGGGCGGAGACCGGCGAGGGCGTCTCGCACGACGAGGTGCTGAAGGTGTTCGCGGCGAACGTGGACCGGCTGCGGGGCGTGCTGTTCGACGCGGTGGCGGCGCTGCCGGCGAACGAGACGCGGGACTGCCTGTGCACGACCGCGCTGGGCGGAATGGAGCCGGGGTTCGAGCTGCCCTGACCGGACACGACCGTACGGAACCCGCCGTGTCCGGGCACGCGCGCACGGAACCCGCCCTGACAGGACACGGGCCTGGCCTACGGAACGCCCCGTACGGGTGAGGGAGTTATCCACAACCGGCCGGTAGTCCACGGTCTCCGGCAGACCCGGCCGCGAACCTTCATCGTGGATCGCACCTCGATCTCGCGATGCAGGTGGTGATCAGCATGACCCGGTCCTCCTCCCTTCCCCTACGCGCACCTAGCCCGGACGTCCCCCAGCCCCCGCCGCACACGGACGCCGTCGCGGGCACCCCCGGCCCGGACGCCGCGGCCGGTGCGGGCACGCCCGCGACGTGCGCGGTGCCGCACTTCGCTCCCGTGCGCGTACGCGGCGGCGGACAGCGGCTGCGGCGACTCGTCCGGCACCGGAGGAGGGCCGTGGCCGCCGGCCTCGCGGTCACCGCCGCCGCGCTCGTGGCGGCGGGACCGCGCACGGCCGAGGGGGCGCGGGGACATCCGGGCGCCGACACGCGCCCGACGGCTGCCGCCGGGCCCGTGCGGGAGCGGCGCGGCGTCGAGATGGTGACGGCGCCGGTGCGGATCGCCGACGGGGCCACGGTGGGGCTGTTGCGGCCGGGCGACCGGGTCGACGTGATCGCGTCCGACGGGGGCGGAGGCGCGTCGGTGGTCGCGGCCGGGGCCCGTGTGACGCGGGTGCCGGACGTGGCACCCACGGAGAGCGGAGCGCTGGTCGTGCTGTCCGTACCGCGCGGCACGGCCGCCCGCCTGGCCGGTGCGGGCGCGACCTCACGGCTGGCGGTGACGCTGTGCTGAGCGCACCCAGCCGCCTTCCCCGCACCCCGGATTGGACAGGTGTGCCAGTCCCTGCCGTAGGTTGCGGAACGGTTTTTTCCACAGTCGGCGCGGTCGAGGAGGGGTTCACTGGTGAGCGAGAAGAGACGGCCGGGAGTCTTGCACGGTTTCAAGGCGTTCCTGATGCGGGGGAACGTCGTCGACCTGGCGGTCGCGGTGGTCATCGGCGCCGCCTTCACCAACATCGTGAATTCCGTGGTGAAGGGGATCATCAACCCGGTGGTGGGTGCCCTCGGCACCAAGAGCCTCGACAGTTACAGCTCCTGTCTCAAGGCACCGTGCACGGGCACCGGCGACAGTGCGACAGGGGTCCGGATCCTGTGGGGCTCGGTCCTCGGCGCCACGCTCAACTTCCTGATCACCGCGGCCGTCGTCTACTTCCTCATGGTGCTGCCCATGTCCAGGTTCCTGGCCAGGCAGGAGGCCCGCCGCAAGGCGAAGGAGGGCGCGCACGAGGTGATCGAGGTGACCGAGCTGCAGGTGCTCAAGGAGATCCGCGACGCCCTCGTGGCGCAGCGCGGGCCGGGTCACAGCAGGCCGTAGCCCATGGGCCGCCCGGCCCCGGGCGGCGCTCAGAGATGGTGGGGCGGCTTCTCGTCGAGGAAGCGCGCCAGGTCGGCGGCGCTGCCGGCACTCGGCTCCGGCCGTTCGCCCCACCCCTGGTCCGTGTCGTCCGAGGACGGCCGGCTCAGCGGGTCGTCGAAGACGAGGGCGTCCTTGGGCTCGGGCTTCGGATCGCGTGACTCGCGGGCGGGGGCGGCGCTCATGCCACCAGCGTACGTCCGCGCCGGTACCGGCCTCCGCGCCGTACCGGGCGGACGGCGTCGGCCGCCCCCTCCCATGGCCGACGCGGACGTGCGGATCACCGCGGCCCGGGGTCGTGCCGACGGATGCGGGCGGATCATGAGTCCATGACGGTTGACGCTCTGACAGATGTCGTGGGACTGCGCGTGGGGCACGCCACACGGACCGGGAAAGGCTGGCTCACCGGCACCACGGTCGTCCTCGCGCCCGAGGGCGGCGCGGTCGCGGCCGTGGACGTGCGCGGCGGCGGGCCCGGCACCAAGGAGACCGACGCGCTGGATCCGCGCAACCTGGTGCAGAAGGTCGACGCGGTCGTCCTGACGGGTGGCAGCGCGTACGGGCTCGACTCGGCGTCGGGTGTGATGGCTTGGCTGGAGGAGCACGGGCGCGGGGTGCGGGTGGGCGCGGAGCCGACGCACGTGGTGCCGGTCGTGCCTGCCGCGTGCATCTTCGATCTGGGACGCGGTGGGGACTTCAGGGCCCGGCCGGACGCGGCCGTGGGCCGGGCCGCGGTCGAGGCGGCCGCCGCGAGCGCACCGGGCGCCCCTGTGGCGGAGGGCTGTGTCGGCGCGGGCACGGGAGCGACGGTGGGGCAGGTCAAGGGCGGCGTCGGCACCGCGAGCACCGTGCTCGACTCGGGGATCACGGTGGCCGCGCTGGTCGTGTGCAACGCGGTCGGCTCGGCGGTGGAGCCGGTGACGGGCGCTCTGTACGGGGAGTTGCTCCAGGGCCGGATCGGCCACCCGGCGCCCGGGGTGCACGAGGCCGCGCGGCGGCGGCTCGCCGAGGTCACCGCGGAGAACGGGCATCCGCCGCTGAACACGACCCTCGCCGTGGTGGCGACCGACGCCGATCTCACCAAGGCGCAGGCGCAGAAGCTCGCGGGCACGGCGCACGACGGCATCGCGCGCGCCGTGCGGCCGGTGCATCTGCTCCACGACGGGGACACGGTGTTCGCGCTGGCGACCGGCGCCCGTGCGCTCGCCGCCGGAAGTCCCCTCGCGCTCAACGATGTCCTCGCGGCGGGCGCGGACCTGGTGACGCGGGCGATCGTACGGGCGGTGCGCGCGGCCGAGCCTGTGGACGGGCCGGGCGGGACGTGGCCGTCCTACGGGGAGCTGTACGGGGCCGGTTGACTCGTTCCTCGGGCTGAAGCCCGAGGATGCCGGCCTTCTGTCTTGTCGCTGTGCCGCTACGCGGCACGGGCCCCGGGAGGGAAGCCTTGGCTTCCTGCTTCGTTGCGCTGCGCCGCGCCAGAACGGATTCTGGTCCTGTCGGCGCTCCACAAGCGGTTCTACGACAACTCGCTCACCGGTGACGTGGTGATCGTCAAGAACTCCCCCGGCAAGACGGTCGCACCGGACGACGGGCTCAACGGCTGGAACCTGCCGTGGAGCGCATGGACCGCGGGAAGTGCCGCCTGAGCAGGCGAAGCTGACGAGCGATCGGGCCGCGCGGGAACCCACCGCGCGGTCCGTCCGTTTTTCCCCCGTACGTTTTCTCGGTTCCCGGACATGATGTCCGACCGAGAGGCTACGGTATGCACCCACAAGGTGACATGCAGCAACGCCGGGAGAAGCCTTGAGCGTTCCGTACGAGACGGCACCGTACGAGCCACCCGAGTCGCCCGAGTCTCCAAACGAGCACCTCGCGCGGCTCCTCGGTCGCGCCCTGAACTCCTTCGAGCTGCCCGACGAGACGGTCGGGCGGCTCGACTGCACGCTGGTGTGCGACAGTTCGCTGCACTCCGCGCACCACAGCGCCGGGCTGTACCGGGAGACGTACCGGCACACCTGGCTGCTCGCGGACGGCTCGGCGATCACCCTGTGGGAGCTGGTCCACAACACGGCGCCCGGCGGCCGGCTTGAGCACGAGGTGTACGTGGACGAGGAGGAGCTGCGGACCGCCACCGCCCGGCTCCCGCTTCCGCCGGACGCCCCCGACTTCGAACTGCTCGTACCGGTGGAGCCGTCACGGATCTCCGAGCCCGGCCACGCCTACGTGCCCGACGACTCGGCGGACCACTCGCGCCGGCTCCTGCGCCGTGCGGAGAACGCGGACCGGCCGGGATCGGACCTGGCGGCGTTACTTCTGCGCTCGGCGTTCGCCCACCAGATCACACAGGTCTTCGGGCGTCCGTGCCGGGCCGCTCGGGCAGGGCTGCGCTTCTCGCTCTACGAGCACGCGTTCCTGCTGCGCGACGGCCGAGAGCTGTCCTTGTGGGAGGTCGAGCACACGGCGACCCCGAGCGGACGGCACATGTGCGAGGTGTACGCGACCGAGGAGGCCGCGCGGGAGGCGATGGAACGCCGGGCGGCGAAGCTCGGCTGACGCCGCGGGGACCGGGGCGCTAGGACGTTTCGCCGAAGCGCCGCACAAGGCCTGCGAAGGCGTCCCGTTCGGCCGGGGTGAGCTCGACGGACTCCCACGGGGGTGCTCCCCGCCGCTGGGCGGGCAGGGACCCCGGCGTGCCGGCGTTGCCGCCGTCGCGCCGGGCCGCGTTCTCGAAGCGGTGATGCCGGACGCGGATCAGGCCGAGCATCCACACGGCGCTCGCCAGAGCGAAGACGACCGCGGTGACCAGCTGGAGGATCGACACGTGCGCGGGCATGTGCCCAGTACACACCACACTCAAGGACTTTGAGCCCGGATCGTGACGCATCTCGCAGGTGCCGTGAGTGAGACGAACGGGGCACAGGGGACCGTAATGGGGCGGCCGTGGGCCCGGGTGCACGACCGTGGGCGCCGGACGCCGCGTCGGCCGCGGCCCCGCCACCGGGTCCG
>NZ_JBHUDX010000116.1:0-34650 GCF_042678285.1 Streptomyces caeni | reverse complement strand
CGCCCGACGCGCGTTGGGCGGTTGTGCCCTCAGGCGGCGACCGCCTGCTGGGACTCTCCACGGGCCGTCGCCTGCGCTCCCCCGGCCCGGACGACCTCGCCGCGGTCGAGGGAGGGGACCTCGTACGTACGGTCGAGGGAGGGGTTCGGGGTGACAGTGAGGATCATGCGCGCACCACTTCCGCGCCGCCGCGCTCGATCGCGGCGGCGTCGTCGGGGCCCAGCCCGCCGTCGGTGATCAGCAGGTCCACATCGCCGAGGTCGCCGAAGCGGGCGAAGTGCTCCTGGCCGTGCTTGGAGGAGTCGGCGAGCAGCACCACCCGGCGTGCCGCCCGGATCGCCGCCCGCTTGACCGCGGCCTCGGCGAGGTCGGGCGTGGTCAGTCCGTGCTCGGCGGAGAAGCCGTTGGCGGCGATGAACGCCACGTCGGCGCGGATCTCCCCGTACGCCCGCAGCGCCCAGGCGTCCACGGCGGCGCGCGTGCGGTGCCGTACGCGTCCGCCGACCAGATGGAGCTGGATGCCGGGGTGGTCCGCGAGGCGGGCCGCGGTGGGCAGGCTGTGCGTGACGACGGTGAGCGTGGCGTCGAGGGGGACGGCCGCGGCGAGCCGGGCGACCGTGGAGCCGGCGTCGAGGATCATGGTGCCCTCACGGGGCAGCTCCGCGAGGGCCGCCTTCGTGATCCGGTCCTTCTCGTCGGCCGCGGTGGACTCCCGCTCGGCCAGGTCCGGTTCGAAGTCCAGCCGTCCGGCGGGGATGGCGCCGCCGTGCACCCGGCGTACGAGGCCGGCGCGGTCGAGAGCCTTGAGGTCGCGGCGGATCGTTTCCGGCGTGACCTGGAACTCCTCGGCCAGGGACACCACGTCCACCCGGCCGCCATCACGGGCGAGCCGGAGGATCTCCTGCTGCCGCTCCGGTGCGTACATGTCCGTTCGCCTCCGACCGATGCCCGAACGTGTGGTTTCAGGGGGAGGCTATGACGAATTTCCCGAAAAGTAAACGGGCCCGGACAAGAACCAGACGCAACCGGGCGTGAGTCAGAACCCATCGGACACGGAGCCGCCACGGACATGGAGCTGCCACGGACACGAAGGCACCACGGACACGAAGGCACCACGGACACGGAGGCACCCGGCCGGGTTCGCGCGGACGCGACCCGCCGGGCGCTGCCGGCCCACCGCTCGGCGGCCTCAGGGGACGAGCGCGGGCTCCTCGGCCGACCGCGCCTGCGCCCCCGGCGCGGCCCCGGTCTCCGTCACCGCCTCGGTCCCGGCCTCCGCCGCCGCGCCCTCCACGTGCTGCGCCGGGCGCTTCGGCAGCGCGAACATCAGCAGGAAGATCAGCGCCATCACCGCCACGACCCAGCCCAGCGCGTGCTGGAAGGCCTGTGTGAAGGCCGGACCCACCTCCGCCTGGGTCAGCCGGTCGTCGATCTCACCGAAGAAGGCCACCGACACCAGGCCGAGGCCCAGCGCGTTGCCCATCTGCTGCACCGTGTTGATCAGGCCCGACGCCGAGCCGGAGTGCTCCCGCGGCACCTCGGACAGGACCGCGTCCGTCAGCGGTGCCACGATCAGGCCCATGCCCACGCCCATCAGCACCAGCGGCAGCGCCATCTGCCAGGGGGCGATGGACAGGCCGTGGCGATGAGCCTCCGCGATGTAGAGGAGGACGCCCGCCGCCATCACCAGCGCGCCCGTCTGGAGCACCTTGCGGCCGAACCGCGGAACCAGCTTCTGCACGGACATCCCGGCCGCCGTCGAGACCGCGAGCGAGAACGGCACCCCGGTGAGGCCGGCCCGCAGCGCGCTCCAGCCGAGACCGATCTGCATGTACAGCGTCCACACCAGGAAGAAGATGCCGAGCCCGACCCCGAACACGGTCTGCACCGCGATGCCCGCCGCGAAGCTCTTCACCCGGAAGAGAGACAGTTCGACGAGCGGGGATCCGTCACGCACGGTCTTCCTCCTCTCGTACGCCACCAACGCGGCGAAGACGACGAACGAGCCCACCATCGACGCGTACCCCCACAGCGGCCAGCCCAGCTCACGGCCGCGGGTGAGGGGGTAGAGCAGCATCAGCAGACCGAGGGTGACGAGAGCGACGCCGACGAGGTCCAGGCGCAGGGCCCGCGGGGCCTTCGACTCGGTGATGAAGCGACGCCCCAGCAGGAAGGCCCCGACGCCCACCGGCAGGTTGATCAGGAAGATCGGCCGCCACTCAAGCCCGAACAGGTTCCACTCGGTGAGCAGCGCGCCGAGAAGCGGCCCGGAGACGGCACCCAGGCCGACGATCGCGCCGAAGAGGCCGAAGACCTTGCCCCGTTCGTGCGCCGGGAAGGTGACGTGCACGATCGACAGCACCTGCGGCACCATCATCGCGGCCATCGCGCCCTGCAGGATCCGCGAGGCGACGAGCATCTCCGGGTTCGCGGCGAACCCGCACAGCGCCGAGGCGATGGTAAAGCCGCCAATGCCGAGGAGGAAGAGGCGCTTACGGCCGTGGATGTCGCCGAGCCGGCCGCCGGTGACGAGCCCGGCGGCGAAGGCCAGCGCATAGCCCGCGGTGATCCACTGGATCTGGCTGAAGGAGGCGCCCGCGTCCCGCTGGATCGAGGGGATCGCGATGTTGACGATCGTGACGTCGACGAGGTCCATGAAGGCCGCGGTCATCACGATGGCGAGCGCGAACCAGCGGCGACGGTCACCCGCGCCCGGTCCGCCCGCGTCGGCCGCGTCGGCCGCGGTACTGAGTGTGCTCTCGGTGGAGGTCATGATCCGACGCTAGATCCTCATTAGGTCAGATAACGTCCTAGTGGTGCGGCACCATCGACCTCATGACGACGGACACTCCGGCCCGGCTCCTCCAATTGCTGTCCCTGCTCCAGACCCCGCGTGAGTGGCCCGGCAGGGAGCTCGCCGACCGGCTCGGTGTGTCCCGGCGCACCGTCCGGCGGGACATCGACCGCCTGCGCGAGCTGGGTTACCCCGTGCAGGCCACCAAGGGTGCCGACGGTGGCTACCGGCTGGTCGCCGGGAAGGCCATGCCGCCGCTCGTGCTCGACGACGAGGAGGCCGTGGCGATCGCGGTCGGCCTGCGCGCCGGCGCCGGGCACGCGGTCGAGGGCGTGGACGAGGCGTCGGTGCGGGCCCTGGCCAAGCTGGAGCAGGTGCTGCCGGGCCGGCTACGCCACCGCGTCGCCACACTCCAGGCCGCCACCACTCCGCTGACCAGCGGTGACGGGGCCAGCATCGCGCCCGAGACGCTGACCGTGATGGCCTCGACGATCGCAGGCCGCGAGCGGCTGCGGTTCGCCTACCGTGCCAAGGACGGGACGCCGTCACGGCGCCTGACGGAGCCGTACCGGCTGGTGTCGACGGGCCTGCGCTGGTACCTCGTCGCCTACGACCTGGGGCGCGACGACTGGCGTACGTTCCGGGTCGACCGGGTCGCCGAGCCGCTGGCGACGGGGGCACGGTTCACGCCGCGGGAGCTGCCGACGGGCAGCGCGGCGGAGTATCTGCGGCAGTCGATGGACCGCGGCCAGGGCAGGGAGACGTACACGTTCGAGGCGACGTTCGCCACGTCCGCGGAGTCGGTCGCGGCACGCGTGCCGCCGTGGGTGGGCACGCCCGAGCCGCTCGGCGAGAACGAGTGCAGGCTGATCGGCGTCACAAGTGTCCCGGTGGAATGGCTGGCGGTGCGGCTGGTCATGGCGGACTGCGACTTCACGGTGCACCGCCCGGCCGAACTGGTCGCGTACATAGGAGACCTGGGGGCGAGGCTGACGCGCGCGGCGGGCGGACGGGGCGGACATGAGCGGTCGGTCGGGGCCGGCCGCTGACGACGATCAGACCGGTCCGGGCGCCCGGCGGTTCGCAAGCGCCCTGCCGTCCCCGGGCACCCGTGGCTCTCAACGCCCCGCCGAACCGTTCCCGGGCACCCGCCTTTCCCAACGCCCCGCCGAGCCGTACCCAAACGCCCCGCCGCTCCCAATCGACCCGCCGCTCCCGAGCGCTCAGTCTCGCTCCGGACCCGGCCGGCTCTGGCTCTCCCACCCGAAGTCCCGCAGGGCGTCCAGGTTGCCCAGGGCGTGGCCGGCGAGGCCGTGGGGATCGTTGGCCGGTTCGTCGCCCGCGGCCCAGCTCTCCACGGCCACGCGAATGGCGGCGCCGGCCACTGCGGCGGCGAGACGGAGGTCGGGGGTGACGCCCGCGAACGCCTCACCGCCCGGCCGCACACGTGCGGCCGGGCCGGCCGCCACCCGCTCCGCGAGGACCTCCGCCAGCTCCTGTTCCGCCGCCCGGCAGATCTCGGCCCAGACCTTGGTGAGCGCGGGATCGCTGTGGACGAGGTGCACGAGGGTGCGCACCCACTCCAGGGACGCCGCGGGCATGCCGGTGCCGAAGGTGCGGACGGCCGCGTGCCGCAGTGCCTCCCCGACGGTGAGATCGGCGGGGGCGTCGCGGACGGCCTCCGCCCACCTGTGGGCGCCCGCCGTGAGCAGCGGGGCGAGCGCCTCCTCCTTGGTCGCGAAGTAGCGGTAGAACGTGCGGGGGGCGACCCCGGACGCACGGGCGATGTCCTCCGCACGGGTGGCCCGTGGCCCGTTCGCCATGAAGAGCCGTGCGGCGGTGCGGGCGATCTCCATCCGGGTCTCCGCCTTGCGACGCTCGGTCAGGGACGCGCCCCGCCCGCCGGTGGGCGCGCCCTCGGGGGCCTGCGTCGTACGGCCGGACGACGTCCCACCCGCACGCTGGGTACCGGTCACGGACGGCAGGTTATGCCGCTGTGGCACAATCTGCCATCCGGGTCGCCCCGGGGTTCAGGTCCGGGGCGGCCCGGCGGAGCGGCCCTGCGCGGAAACGGGCGGGCCATGGCCCGATCGGGCGTACGCCGCGCGGCACACCGGCGTGTGGCCGCGCGCACGTCACCGGACACAGGAGAGCCGGGCCCCGGCACCAGGGGGGAGTGGCGCCGGAGCCCGGCTCGGGAAGAGTCCCGCCGCCGGGGGGAGTGCGTCGGGACTCGGCTTCGGTGGGGCGGGCCGCGGGGGCCCGGCCCGGCCGGAGGGACCTGGAGGTCTTGTGCCCCAGGTCCGGGGGGTTGAAGCGATGGAACAGCGCCAACTACGGCGACGGGGGGCGGCCCCGTCGGACCAGGTCGCGCCCCGGCCGTGCGGCGGCCGTTACGCCGCCGCGTCGAACCCCGTGCTGCGGGCCAGCTTCTTCAGCTCCAGCAGCGCGTGCTTCTCGATCTGCCGGATCCGCTCGCGCGTCAGACCGTGCTCCTTGCCGACCTCCGTGAGCGTGCGCTCCCGGCCGTCCTCGATGCCGTACCGCATCTTGATGATCGAGGCGGTGCGCTGGTCGAGCCGGCCGATGAGGTCGTCCAGCTCCTCGCTGCGCAGCAGGGTGAGCACCGACTGCTCCGGGGACACCGCCGAGGTGTCCTCGAGCAGGTCTCCGAACTGTGTCTCGCCCTCGTCGTCCACCGACATGTTCAACGAGACCGGGTCACGTGCCCAGTCGAGCACGTCGTTGATGCGGTCCGGGGTCGAGTCCAGCTCGGCCGCGATCTCGGCCGGCTCGGGATCCCGCCCGTGCTCACGGTTGAACTCGCGCTGGACGCGCCGGATCCGGCCCAGCTCCTCGACGAGGTGGACGGGCAGCCGGATGGTCCGGGACTGATCGGCGATCGACCGGGTGATGGCCTGGCGGATCCACCAGGTCGCGTACGTCGAGAACTTGAAGCCCTTGCGGTAGTCGAACTTCTCAACGGCGCGGACCAGACCGGCGTTGCCCTCCTGGATCAGGTCGAGCAGCGGGAGACCGCTGCGCGGATAGCGGCGCGCCACGGCGACGACCAGTCGGAGGTTCGAGCGGATGAATACGTCCTTGGCGCGCTCCCCCTCGTCGACCAGGGCCTGAAGCTCCTCACGGGTGGCATCCGCCTTGGCCTGCTCCTCGCCGTCGAGGATCTGCCGCGCGAACACACCCGCCTCGATGATCTGGGACAGCTCGACCTCCCTGGCGGCGTCGAGCAGCGGCGTACGCGCGATCTCGTCGAGGTACATGCCGACCAGGTCGCGATCGGCGAGCTCGCCGCCATGGGCGCGAACACTGTGTGCCGCGTCAACGGCCTCGCTTTCGGCGGCCTGGCGACGGGCGACGGCACGGGTTGCCATGCGTGCTCCCTTGCGAGTGGCGGTCCCCCGTTCGAGCGGAGTCGAGAGTGGGGGAGGGCTGGCGGTGGTCGTGAATGCTTCAGTCACCCTTCCGGGTGCCCTGCATTCGATGGGAACAACGACTGCAATCCGGACAGAATTCCCAACCCGCCCCTCATTTTTTCTGATCATGCAGTACCCTGACCCGCCGCAAGGGGCACAGTGCCGTCAGAACACTCAGAGGTGCAGGTCAGGCCTGGGGTTCACCGTCGATACCCCACCCCTCGCACCACACGAGCGGCCCCTCGTCGCTCTCCCATCCGAAAGACGGCCCACACCTGCCGATGGTTGCCCTGGACGCGGACGCACAGGAGATTCCGCGGCACGCCACGTCCGGCACCCTTACCCGGGCGGGTGTACGCGACCCGGTCGGAGGTCACGGTGCCGCAGGACCCTACCCGAACTGCACCGACCTCTTCGCCAGGCCCATCCAGAAGCCGTCGATCACCGACCTGTGCGTGTCCAGCTCCCCCGTCGCGTCCGCCGCGCCCAGCGTGACGAACAGCGGGGCGAAGTGTTCCGTGCGGGGGTGGGCGAGCCGGCCCGCCGGGGAGCGGTGGGTGAAGTCGAGGAGTGCGTCGACGTCCGCGGCCTCCAGGGCGCGGTGGCCCCAGTCGTCGAACTCCACCGACCAGCCCGGTATTCCCTCACCCGTGTGGCGCAGGGCCGCCAGGTTGTGGGTGAAGAACCCGGAGCCGATGATCAGGACGCCCTCGTCGCGCAGCGGGGCCAGCTTCCGGCCGATCCCCATCAACCGGGCCGGGTCGAGGGTCGGCAGGGAGATCTGCAGGACCGGGACGCCGGCCTCGGGGAACATCTCGGCCAGCGGTACGTAGGCGCCGTGGTCCAGGCCGCGGTCCGGGACGTCCTGGACGGGGATGCCGGGTGCGCGCAGCAGTTTCCGTACGGACGCGGCGAGTTCGGGGGCGCCGGGGGCCGCGTACCGCACCCGGTAATAGTGCTCGGGAAAGCCCCAGAAGTCGTAGACGAGCGGGACCGTCTCCACCGCACCGATCGCGAGCGGGGCCTCCTCCCAGTGCGCGGAGACCATGAGGACCGCCTTGGGGCGCGGCAGCCCCGCGGACCAGGCGGCGAGCTGCCCGGGCCAGACCGGATCGTCGGCCAGCGGGGGCGCCCCATGGCTCAGATAGAGGGCGGGCATGCGCTTGGGCGCGGTGCGCTCCTCGGTGACGGCGGACATGGCGGCAGCCCCCTCCAGTTTTCATTGAAACATCAAGCTTCTTCTTGAGAGCCTATCCCTGACTTGTTTAAGTTTCAAGAAGGGGGCTCGTACAGTGGACCGCATGAAGACGGCAACCGCTGAGGACACACGCTGGCTCACCGACGAGGAGCAGCGCATCTGGCGCGCGTACATGCACGCGGTCACCCTTCTTGAAGACCACCTCGACCGCCAGCTGCAGCGCGACGCGGGCATGCCGCACGTGTACTACGGGCTGCTCGTCCAGCTCGCGGAGGCGCCGCAGCGGAGGCTGCGGATGACCGAGCTGGCCATGCGGGCGAAGATCACGCGCTCCCGGCTCTCGCACGCGGTCGCCCGGCTGGAGAAGAGCGGCTGGGTTCGACGTGAGGAATGTCCGTCCGACAAGCGCGGGCAGCTCGCGGTCCTCACGGACGAGGGCCACGAGGTGCTGGCGCGCACCGCGCCCGGGCATGTGGTGGCCGTCCGCCAGGCGCTCTTCGACCGGCTCACCCCGGAGCAGCAGCGGTCCCTCGGCGAGATCATGACGATCGTCGCGGAGGGGCTCCAACCCAAGGGCGCAGGAGCGGACCTGCCCTGGCTGCGCTGAGCGCCCGCCGGGTTCCGGCCCGGGCCCGACTACCGGACTCCAGCCCGGGCCCGACTACCGGATTCCGTCGGCGCCCCGCCGCCCTCCGGCCGAGGGCTCCGGCCAAACCGGCCGACACCCCACCGCCCTCCGGCCCACACCGGCCCGCACCGGCCCGCACCGGCCCGCACCGGCCCGCACCGGCCCACACCCCACACCCCCACCGACCTCCGGCCCACACCGGCCCGCACCGGCCCGCACCCCACCGCCCTCCGGCAGTGACGGGTCCACACTCCACGCCCCGCCCCCTCCGGCCGAGCTCCCGCAGACACCGCTCGTGCTCCCGCGGGAGCGGGCCGGGTTTCCCGCCAGCCAGGACCCTCCGTGCGGGCCGACGGCACGGGTCCGCCCCGGCTCCGACGGGTCCCGGAGCCGGGGCGGACCTCGAAGGCGTACGGACGAGGCGTCCCCACCCTCGCCCGTACGCAACGTGCCGACGTGCCGACGTGCCGACGTGCCGACCGACGTACGGCTATCCCTTGCAGGCGTGGTCAGTGAGCGACCACCGGCACCTGTACCTCGTCCTCGACGCCCTCGCCCGCGCCCTTGCCGAGAGCCGGTCCGGCACCCGGGCGTCCGGCGTTCACGAGGGTCAGGGCGATGGTGGCGGAGAGCGCGAGGATGCCGACGGCGAACCAGATCGCGTTCGTGTAGCCGTGCACCATGCCCTGCAGATGGACCAGCTGCTTCTGGGGCTCGGAGGCGGCGGTGGCGATGTGGTCCTTGATGTAGGAGGTGGTCGCCGAGGCGGCGATGGTGTTCAGCAGGGCCGTGCCGATCGCGCCGCCCACCTGCTGCGAGGTGTTGACCATCGCGGAGGCGACACCGGCGTCCCGCGGCTGCACGCCGAGCGTCGCCAGGGACATCGCCGGCATGAACGCGGTCCCCATGCCGAGGCCGAGCAGGAGCTGGGCAGGCAGCAGCAGGCCCGCGTACGAGGAGCCGATCTCCATCCGGGTCAGCAGCAGCATGCCGGTGGCGGCCACCAGGAAGCCGGGGCCCATCAGGTACCGCGGCGGTACCCGGGTCATCAGCCGCGCCCCGATCTGGGTGGAGCCCGTGATCATACCCGCGATCATCGGCAGGAAGGCGAAGCCGGTCTTCACGGGCGAGTAGCCCTTCACGACCTGCAGGTAGTAGGTCAGGAAGAGGAACAGGCCGAACATCGCGATGATCGCGAGCCCGAGGGAGAGGTAGACACCGCCGCGGTTGCGCTCGGTGACCACGCGCAGCGGCAGCAGCGGGGCCTTGACCTTGGACTCGACGAGGACGAAGGCGGCGAGCAGCACAGCCGAGGCCACGAACAGCGAGACGGTCAGGGTGTCGCTCCAGCCGTCGGACTCAGCGCGCGTGAAGCCGTACACCAGCGAGACCAGGCCGAGGGTGGACAGGACGACGCCCGGGATGTCCAGCGGCGAGCGGTTGCGGCCGCCCTCCGGCTCGTGGACGACGAAGTACGCACCGGCCGCCGCGACGATCGCGAACGGGATGTTGACGAAGAACGTCCAGCGCCAGTCCAGGTACTCGGTGAGGAAACCGCCGAGGATCAGGCCGACAGCGCCGCCGCCGCCGGCGATCGCGCCGTAGATGCCGAACGCCTTGGCGCGCTCCTTGGCGTCCGTGAACATCACGGCGAGCAGCGACAGCGCGGCGGGCGCGAGCATGGCGCCGAACACGCCCTGCAGCGCGCGGGCACCGAACATCATCGCCCCGCTCTGGGCCGCGCCGCCCAGTGCGGAGGCCGCGGCGAAGCCGGCCAGGCCGAGGACGAATGCGCGCTTGCGGCCCCACAGGTCGGCGATGCGCCCACCGAACAGCAGCAGACCGCCGAAGGCGAGGGCGTAGGCCGTGACGACCCACTGACGGTTGCCGTCCGATATGCCCAGATCATGCTGCGCGGACGGGAGGGCGATGTTCACGATGGTCGCGTCGAGGACGACCATCAGCTGGGCGAGCGCGATGAAGACGAGCGCCTTCCAGCGATTGGCGTCGGAATCGGAGGCGTCGGGGACGGGGACGCTTCGGGCTGTTTGAGACATGGACGTACCCACTTCGGGACTTCGTGACGAACAAAGTGAATGGAGCGTCGGAAGGGAGAAAAGGAGAAAAGGAGAATGGAGCGCCGGAAGAGGAATGGAGTGTCAGAAAAGGGGCGTCGAAGGGCACGGCTCGTCGACGGTGACGGCCGGAATACGAGTTGTCGGTGCAGACGGTCGAAGGCCGCGAAACTAATCGCTCAGGACTGGCGCAGATCCTCCATGGTCACGGCCGAGCCCGGCAGTTCGGAGCGGGCCGGGGCCCGCAGTCCGTCCAGGAACAGCTGTAGATGACGGTGTACGAAACGGTCGGCGCTGAGACATCCGGTACCGGCCGGAGGACGGCTGAGCTGGGCCGCGGCGACCATCAGGTCACCGACGCTGACGTCGGTGCGCAGTTGCGCGGCCGCCATGGCGCGGTCCATGAGCTCCTGGACGAGCCGCTCGCACCGCAGGCGCGCGGCCTCCAGATCCGGATGACACTTGTCGAACGTGCCGGCGATCATCGGACACAGCGCACCGATCCGCTCGTCGGCGGCGGCGTGCACGAAGCGCGAGAGCGCCTCGAAGGCGTCGCCGGTCTCGGCGAGCGCGCGTTCGGCCTCCGCGGACGTGCGGTCCATGACCGAGCAGACGACCTCGCGGACGAGCGCGTCACGGTCGGGGAAGTTGCGGTACACCGTGGCGTTGCCCACGCAGGCCCGGCGGGCGATCTCGTCGAGCGGCACGTCGGGACCGAACTCGACGAACATCTCCCGGGCGGCGGCGACGATCCGCTCCCGGTTGCGCAGGGCGTCGGCACGCGGCCGGGTCGCTCGGCGCTGCACGGGGGTCGCGGTCTGCACGGCGTACTCCTCGGTGAGGTGCGGCACGATCCGGGGATCGATTCCCCGTTTCACTGGACACCCCCTAAACGGGGAATCGATCCCCGGTTATTTCCCGACCACGGCACCTCGTCGCGTGACCTGCATCACATGGCATGCGACCTGCATCGCACACCCTGCCTTCGGGTGCCCGCAGCCCGCCCACGCCTGCCCGCTGCCCCCCTCACCCTCTCCGCGCCCGGGAACCCCTCGTTCGGTCTCCTTCAGCGCGCGCCCCCGCACTCCGCGACTCAGGGTGATCGCAAGGGCGCAGCCGGGGACGGAGGCTGCCGTGGAGCGAAGGGCACCGCATGCAGCCGTCGAGCCGCCGGATAGGCCCGCGCCGCGTCGCCGCCCTCGCCTCGGTCACGGCTCTCACCCTGGCGGTCTCCACCTCGGCCACCACCGGACGTCCGACGGGCCCCGCCGCCCCGGCCCGTTCCACGGCTCTGCGCCCCTGCATGATCCACGGGCGCGTCGGGGTCCAGATGTCGGAGGGCGTCCCGACCTCCTCCGGCTACGCCCGCGCCACCGGCGTCGTCCGCGCCGTCAACCTGATGGTCGACTTCTCCGACGCACCGGGGCGGGGCAGCGCGCTCAGCCGGCTCGCGGAGTTCTTCCCGCAGACCCGGCGCTGGTTCGCCATCAGCTCATACGGCCGTCTCGACTACCGCCCCGAGGCTCCCATCCGCCACTGGCTGCGCATGCCCAGGCCGTTCAAGGCTTACGGGATAGCACGCGGCGCCCCCTTCGACCCCGGCTACCGCCGGCTGGTCCAGGACATCGTGGCGGCCGCCGATCCCGAGGTGGACTTCCGGCGCTACCAGCTGGTGAACGTGCTGGTCACCCCCAACGCCGGCCCCTCCGCGCTCGACACCGTCCTGTCGGTGACCTTCGCGGACAACGGCGGGGCACCCGTCGCCGACGGCGTGCCGGTCGCCAACGCGTCCTTCATCTACAGCCGCCAGGACGACGGCTCCGGCTCCTACGCCGTGACCGGCTACCGGGTGCTGCCGCACGAGAACGGGCATGTCTTCGGACTGCCCGACCTCTACACCCAGGAGGGCGGCGGCGCGGTCGGGCACTGGGACATCATGAGCGAGGACTGGGGCGCCGACAACGACCTGCTCGCCTGGCACAAGTGGAAGCTCGGCTGGCTCGACGACTCCCAGGTCGGCTGCGCGACCACCCGGGGCACCACCGCGTACACGCTGACCCCGCTGGCCCGCGCCGGGGGCCGCAAGCTGGTCTTCATACCGATCGGTCCCACCGCCGGGTACGCCCTCGAACTGCGTACCCGCGAGGGCAACGACGCGGCGGTGTGCCGGCCCGGCGTCCTCGTCTACCGGGTCGACTCCGGCGTCGACTCCGGCAACGGCCCCATCACGGTCTACGACTCCCGTCCCGACAGCGGCGGCTGCACCCGCAGCCCGAACGTGCAGCCCGAGCTGTCCGACGCCCCGTTCGTCCCCGGGGAGACCTTCGAGGACCCCAAGGCGGGAGTCGCCGTCAGCGTCGTCGCGAGGAACCCGTCCGGCGGCTACCGGGTACAGGTGACCCGGCGGTGACGGCCACCGGGCCGCACGGACCCGGCCGCCGCGCGACGCCTGGCAGGCGTGCGGCGTGGGGGAACTCGACGTCCTCACCCCGCCCGGCATTACCGTGACCCCATGGTCCCGAATGTCACGCCGGCGCCGGACACCGCCGCGCCCGCCGACGCCGTCGCCCCCCTGGTGCGTGGGCTCACCGTGCTGCGGCGGCTCACCGAGGCCGACGGCAGCTGCAGCCTCAGCGCCCTGGAGCGGGCCAGCGGGCTCGCCCGGTCCACGGTCGACCGGATCACGGCGACGCTCGCGCGCATGGGGTACGTCCGGCTCGACGGCCGGGACGCCGTGCTCGCCCCGCGGCTGATGGAACTGGGCAACGCGTACCTGGCGGCGCTGCGGCTGCCGGAACTGCTGGATCCGCACGCGGACGCGCTCGCCGACGAGTTGGACGAGTCGGTGTCGCTCGCGGTCGCCGACCGCGACGGCATCCGCTTCATCCACCAGGCGACCAGGCGCCGCGCGATGTCGCTGAGCTTCCGCATCGGCGATCTGCTGCCCGCCGAGCGGACCGCCCCGGGGCCGCTGTTCGCCACCGAGTGGGACGATGCGGACTGGGCGTGGTGGCGGGCGCGGCGGGCCGCGGACCCCGAGGACCGCGGCTTCCCGACGGTGCCGGCACGCAGCCGCCCGCCCGGAGGATCGGCCGACGGCGCCCTGGACGGCGACTTCAAGGAGCGTACGGAGCGGGCGCGGGCGCAGGGATGGGCGCTGGACGACCAGTTGATCGAGCCGGGCCTGGTGGCGCTGTCGATGCCGGTACGGGAGGCGGGCGGCCGCATCGCCTGTGTGGTCAGCGTGGTGAGCCACACCAGTCGGCACTCGGCGGACGGTCTGCGCGCGGCGCTGCTGCCGCGGCTGCGCACGGCGGTGGCGGCCATGGAGCGCGAGCTGTGCGAGGCGACGCCCGCCGCGCCCGAGGCCCCGTCCGGTCTCGCGGTCTGGACGGGGGCGTCCAAGCAGGAGCTGGGGCGGGAGTTCGTGGAGTCGCTGGCCCGCGGACTGACGGTGATCACCTCCTTCGGGGGAGGGCGTTCGGAACTGACGCTGAGCGAGGTGGCCGGGGCGACGGGGCTGGCGCGGGCAACCGCCCGGAGGGCGCTGATCACGCTGGAGCATCTCGGATACGTCACCGCGCGGGGCCGTGTCTTCCGGCTCACCCCGCGCGTGCTGGGCCTCGGCTACCCGCCGCTGTCCCGCGCGACGCTGGCGGACATCGCCCTCCCGCATCTGACCGCACTGTCCCAACTCGTGCACGAGTCGGCCTCGTTGGGGGTGCAGGTGGGCGACGACGTCCAGGTGACCGCGCGGGTGGCCCCCAGCCGCATCATGAGCGTCGACGTCGCGGTCGGAACGCGCCTGCCCGCGTACACGACCTCCCTGGGGCGGGTCATCCTGGCGGACCCGCCGAAACCGCCGCTGCCCGGGCGGGCCTCGCCGCAGGCGTCGGCGGACCGGGACCCGGGCGGGCTGGAGGCCACACTGGAGGCCGTGCGGCGAGAGGGATACGCCTTGGTGGACGGGGAGTTGGAGGAGGGGCTGCGGTCGATCGCGGTGCCGGTGCGGGAGCGCGGGGGCCGAGTGGTGGCGGCGGTGAACGTCGCCCTGCACAGCAGCCGCCGCACGGTCGAGCAGTGCCTCACCGAGGTGTTGCCGGAGCTGCGCGCGACGGCGGCACGGATCGAGGCGGACCTGCATGTGGCCGGGCGGTTCAGGAAGGTGGCGAGCGGCTGAAGTACGGGGAAGCCGTGGAGCGGCTGAAGTGCGGGAAAGCCGTGGAGCGGCTCCGGACGGGGGAGAGCACGTGCGGCTCCTTCGTGCGACCCGTCGGCCCCTTCCACCCCGCCCGCCCCCGATCCCGTCGGCCCCGTCCCCCCTCGACCCCGTCGGCCTCTTGGTGAAGTCGCAGGTGAGTCCACTGGTGTGGGAGAGCAGCCGGCGGGTGGTGATGGTCTCGGTGGCCTCTGGGTCGCCGACGGCGAAGTCGGGCAGCACTCGCTCGATGGGGACGTCTTGACGGGGGTGTCGAGGTCGAGGCGTCCCTCGTAGACGAGCTGCATGACCGGGGTGGCCGTGTAGATCCCCGTCCACGGCACGCGGGAGCAGCCGGCACTGAGCCGTGAGCAGATCGTCGCGGAGGCGCTGCCCCTGCTGGACGTGGAGGGCATCAACGCGCTGAGCATGCGCAAGCCGGGCAACCGGCTGGGACGCGGAAGCCACGCCCCGTACCGGCACGTGGCCAACAAGGACGAACTGTTCGAACTGGCCGTGGACGAGTTCTACGACGAGATCGAGGTGCCGGAGACCACCGGCCCCGCGCGCTGGCGCAAGGACGCGGCACGCTGCGCGCTGCGCGCACAGCCTGCGCGCCACGATGCTGCGGCACCCGTGGATCGCCTCCGTGCTGGGCACTCACGGGCCAGTCGCGTCAGGTCGGCGCACGGCGCCGTGTCCCCGGAGCAGACCAGCGTCCGGCCGCAGCCTCGACGCGCAGCGCGAAGACGTGGATGCCGTGTGCCACCGCCCGGCTGGTCAGCCCGAGCGAGCCGACGGTCACGCTGTGCCCGTCGTACACCTCGGTGACCGCGAAGGCGGACTAGACCGGGCTGGGGCACCGAGGTGTCGGTGAGGAAGCCCGCAAGTCGGTCGGCGATGCCCTGCGGCCCGTGGAACGGGGTCGGCGCGGCGAGCCCGATGTCCGCGTACAGAGCACCGTAGTAGGCGGTGAGCAGACCGGCGCTGTGATCGGCGTGCAGATGCGAGATCCAGATCGCATCCAACTCGTCCAGCCGGACACGCCTTTGCAGCGGCCCCAGTGTCCCGCTGCCCGCATCCATCCACACGCGCGTGTCCCCGTGGGACACCAGGTATCCGGAACACGGGTTGTCCACGCTCGGATACGGCGTCGCACAGCCCAGAACCGTGAGACGCGGAGGCCGACCGTCCGTCCCCGGACCCTACCGGTGTTCCCCCAAGCGCCGTACGACGGTGATGCCGCCGGTCACACCGCGGCCGGAGCGACCAACAGGCGCCCCATGGCGGCGAGCACGGACGGCTCGACGCGGTAGTACACCCAGGTGCCGCGCCGCTCGGAGGTGAGCAGGCCGGCTTCCTTGAGCTTCTTCAGGTGGTGGGAGACGGTCGGCTGGGAGACACCGACGTCCGAGATGTCGCACACGCACGCCTCGCCACCCTTGTGCGAGGCGACCGCGGAGAACAGGCGCAGCCGGACCGGGTCACCGAGCGCCTTGAACATCCGGGCGGCCGTCTCCGCCTCCTCCGCGGTCATCGCCCGCTCGGTCAGCGGCGGACAGCACGGCTCCACGCCCTGGTCGGCGGTTTCGAGCAGCGGCAGCACCTCGGCATTCGACATACATCTATGTTGACATACGTCGAACCAGCCCGGGAGAGCCACACAGCCCCGAGCTGCCCGGCAAACGGACGAGAAACACCGCACCGGGCCATACGACGGGGACCCGACGGAGGGCTTCGCGGAGGCCGAGGCCACACTCGGCCTCTCCGACCCTGCCCGGCCACAACAGATCCGCGCCGCCGCCGCGCGCCCTGGCCGGAGACCTCGACGCCACCGCCGACCGCGTCGAACACACACCCCGCGACCGGCGTGCACGACAACCCCGGCTTCCGCCCCCATAGGCCGACCGAGCCCTCGGCGGAGGCCGCTCCACACCACGTGTGACCGGCTCGACGCGCGGAGTCCCATCACCTGCGGCTCGACACGCCAGGCGCTCGCCATACTCGCCTCAGCCACGCGCACCACACCGCCCCCGCCCCGTCAGGGCCGTCCCGAACACCGATCACCCCCACGGCCCGCACGCGCGTCCGCTACGCTGTTCCCCGGTACTTCTCCACGCCGCCAGAAGGAGGACCGGGACCCGCATGACGGGCACCGCCTCCACCTGAGGCCTGGAACAGGTACCGACGACGTGTAGTGATCTCAAACAGAAGGTCCCGCCAGATCCTCTGCGACGATCCCCACACGTCCCGCCTTCGTAGCTCAGGGGATAGAGCACCGCTCTCCTAAAGCGGGTGTCGCAGGTTCGAATCCTGCCGGGGGCACCAGGCACAAGGCCCCGGACCAATCATGGTCCGGGGCCTTTGACATCCACTTTTGACATCAACGGGCGCGGTCACTGACGACCAGGACGCCTCTTCCTGAGCAGCCGGTCCATGTGGCTCATGGCCTCGCGCTGCGTGTCCTGGACGACGTGGGTGTACACGTCCATGGTGATGCTGATCTGCGAGTGGCCAAGGATCTCCATCACGACGCGGGGCGCGACTCCGGCCGCGGTGAGGAGCGTGGCGGTGCCGTGCCGGGCGTCGTGCAGCCGGATGACGCGGAGGCCGGCGGACTGGGCGACGCGGGTGAAGGAGCGGTAGACGTTCCTCGGCTCGACCGGGCGGCCGGTGCGGGTGGTGAAGACGTAGGCGGACTCCTGCCACTTCTCCCCCGCCTTCGCACGGGCAGCCGCCTGCCGCATGCGGTGCCAGCGCAGGGGCGCGATGCAGAGCGCGGGCAGCGGGACGGCACGGCGACGACGGCTCTTGGGGTCGTCGTCGTAGAGGACGCCGCGGCGGCGCTGGGTCTGCTGGCGGACGTAGAGGACGCGGTTGTCGAGGTCGAGGTCAGACCAGCGGAGGCCGACGATCTCTCCTCGGCGCAGGCCCATGGCGATGGCGAGGACGAAGGCCGCGTAGAGCGGGTCCTTGCGGGATGCGGCGAGGAAGTCGAGCGTCTCGTCGAGGGTCCAGGGCTTGAGTTCCTTGGTGTCGGTGCGGGGCGGCTCGACGAGCTTGGCGACGTTGCGGGTGATCAGTTCCTCGCGGCAGGCGGAGGAGAGGGCCGAGCGCAGAACCCGGTGTGACTCCTTGGCGGTTGCCGCGGTGGTGTCCTTCTCCAGGCGGACGAGGAAGCGCCGGACGTCGGCGACGCCGAGGGATTCGAGCCGCTTCGCGCCGAGGAGAGGCACCAGGTAGAGCCGCACATGCGCCTCGTACTTGTCGAACGTGCTGAGCTTGCGCCGGGGCTTGATCACATTGTCCAGCCAGTACGGCAGCCATTCCGAGAGCTTGGCCGACTTGGTGGGCACGGGCACGCCTTGGTCCACCTTGTCGAGCAGCTCACGGCGCTTGGCGTCGCACTCGGCCCAGGTCTTGCCGTAGGCGAACTTCCGGGCGCGGGTGCCGTCCGGCTGGAGGACGTAGACCGCGCACTGAAAGCGGCCGTCCTTGCGCTTGGTGATGGTGCCGGCGCCGTTCGGGTTCCGCTTGCGTTGCTGGGCCATCAGGCGGCCGCCTCCAGTTCGTTGGTGATGTAGTCGCGAACGGCCCGAGCCGGGATGCGCCGGCACCGGCCGATGGTGAGCGAGGGCAGTCGACGAGAACGGATGAGGTCGTAGACCGTGGACCGACCGAGCTTCAGCCGCTCCATCACGTCCGGCACCGTCAACAGCTCGTCGTCATGCATGGGTTGGTTCCCCTTCCGTTCCAGGGGCGGGTTCGAGGGATGCGGCAAGCCAGGCTTCGGCGTCGGAGAGGCCGGTTCCGGCGAAGACCCAATGCGCGAGCACGAGGGTCGTGTCCGGGCCGGGGCCGTTCGCTGGTGCCGCTTGGGCGCGGCGCCATTCGGCGCGGGCGTCGCGGAGGGCACCGAGGGTGGTGGAGTAACGGCGGGACTTCGTGGAGAAGTGGCCGCGGAAGCAGAGCATGTGGGCCCAGGCGCGCAGGCGGAGGTGTTCCAGGTCCTTGCGGCCGCCGAGGATCCAGGCGGTGCGGACCAGTTGACGGGCGTGGTCGCTGATGTCGAGCTGGGCGAGTTCGGCGAGGAACTTCAGCGGGCGGTCGAGAGCTCCCGTGGCGGTCTCGGCGCCCTTGGTCGCGTACTTGGCGATGTACGCGGCTACGGCCCGCTCGGACAGCTCCTGGCCGCCGTTGAAGTCGGCAGACCGGATGGTACGGACGTCGAGTTGGCGGCCGAAGGTGAAGGTGTGGGCGCGGCCGTCGATGACCGGGCCGTCGACGCGGACCTTGCCTGCGGCGGCGCCGATGGCGTCGGTGAGCAGCTCGGCGGTGGCCCAGGCCGGCGGCGAGGTGTCGCCACCGGTCGGGCCGTCGATGCGGATGACAGCGTGGAAGTGGACAGCACCGCGCTTCTGGTACTCCGCGACCTTGGCGAAGGACACGCGGGCATGTTCCCGGAACCGTCGCTGGGACAGGCCCGCTCGCTTGGCCACCTCTCGGCGCAGGTAGGTGGAGAAGCGGCGCCAGAGCTGACCGGCGTGCGCGTTCCACAGGACGGCTGCTTCGTAGTCGTAGGTGTCCGGGTCGAGCGGAGTACCAAGGGCTTCGTCGTCCTGGTCGTGGTGGACGCCGCAGCGGCAGGGGCGGCCGCTGGAGGGGCGGTTGTGGACCGGGCCGAAGCTCGGGGCGGTGAAGGTGGCGAAGACGCGCGGGTGGGCGGCGACCTGTTCCGGGAGTCCCTTGCCGCCGCGCAGGCCCGAGGTGATCAAGTGGAAGGTGTCGCGGCGGTAGACCTCCGCGCAGGCCGGGCAACGGGTGATGCGGCGGTTGTTGCAGCGGACGAGGAGTTGGCCGGCGGGGAGGCTGGCGGAGTCCAGGTGGGCCAGGACGCGGCCGATCTCGCCGGTCGTGGTGTCGACGTCGTATTCGGTGCGGTGGCCGTCCAGGCGGATGGGGCGGGTGCAGCCGCCGAGTCCGGAGAGCTGGCGGAGGATGCCGGGCAGGGTGCCGCCCTCGGCCAGGTTCATCAGTTCCGGAAGCGGTGGCGGGGTGGGGGCGGTGAAGATGGCGTTCTCCTTCTGGCGGGCTCGGTCAGGAGTGAGGAGCCCCGGGGCGGCCGATTGCTTGGCCGTTGTCTGCCGCCCCGGAGCCGTCGGGCGGGGCTCAGCGGCGGTGGTGGTCGCGGAGCATGGAGCGCAGGACCACGGCGGCGACGGCCACGGAGATGGCCGTGACGGCGACGGCAGCCAGGAGCGCGGTGAGGACGACCCCGCCGACGACCAGGGCTATGACTGCCCTGTGATCGATGGAGAGCGGTGGGAGCGAGCGGCGTACGGGCGCCGGGTCGGCCGGGGCGTGGGTGTGCGCGGGCGGCGGGGTCGGGTTGTCTGGGTACTTGGGCAGGAACACGGGGCCGATCTCCTTATCTACTCGTCTAGGCATGCGAGCCGTTTATGACGCCGACTCCGGAGCGCGTGCCGGACTCGATGGCGGGCGCGAGGAAGGTGTGGGAGAGCCAGAACTCGAAGAGGGCGATCAGAACGACGATCCAGGTACGGACGCCGAGGAACTTGACCGCTCCCCAGGCGAAGAAGCCGAGGACGACGACGAGCGGCAGGCTGACGGTCACGGGATGCGGGGTCCTTTCAGCGGACGGGGCAGCGGTGGGTGCGGGCGGCCAGTTCGGCGGCGGCCCGGCTGTCGTAATCGGCGGAGAAGCCGCAGCGAGGAGCGGTGCAGGCGGCGGTGTGCTTCTCGCGGCCCCGGTTGTCGTAGGCGGTGCCGACCTGGACGGGGCCGATGCGGGTGACGTCGCGGAAGCGGCGGTTTGCGGTCATGGGATCAGTCCTCCTGTCGCAGGCTCAGGCCGGGGAAGTCGCTCAGGATGCGGGTGGCTTCGGCGGGGTCCGGGGTGAGCTCGGCGGCGGCTTCGGCGAGGAGGCGGGCGAGTGTCGTCCGGCCGCTTGCGGCCATCTCGCGGGCCGCTTCGAGGTAGTCGGCGGCGGTGTTGAAGGTGAAGAGAGGCACGGGTCAGCTCCCTGCGGGGGTGAGTTGGGCGGCGATGGCTTCGGCCATGGGGGCCGGGACGCCGAGGCGGGCGCGGAGGGTCGGGGTGTCGATCAGGGTTCCGGTGCGGGTGTGGTGGTCGGCGGCGACCTTGCGTGCGTGCGCGACGAGGGCGGCCGGGACAGGTACGGCGGGTTGCACGGGGCGTTCCGGCGCTGTCTCGATGGCCGGTTGGGCGGGCGCCTCGGGTGCGGCTTCGTCGTCGTCCTGGTCCTCGATGACCTCGACGTCGGTGTCGGCTTGCGGCTTGGGTGTGGTGTGAGCGAGGAGAGTGCCGCCGAGGAAGGCGACCGCGGGCCAGCCCGCGACGAGGATGCGCAGCCATGCCGGCGTCTGGTCCATGTCGAGCAGTCCGGCGGTGGCGACGTTGGCGCCGAGGGATGCGGTCAGCGCGATGACGAACCAGCACCACCCGGCCGCTTTCGCCTCGCCGGACCGCATCCGGCGCCAGGCGGCGACGAGGAGCAGGTCAACGCTGATGGGATAGGCCCACGCTTTCCACCCGTCCTGACCGGCGGCCGAGGCGATGTCGTGCAGGTGGGCGAAGGACAGCGCGGCGGCGATGACCGCCTGGATGAGCACCGCGTCGACGCGGGCCAACAGGGCGCGCATGCTGCGGCTCCTTTTCGGATTCGGGCATGGGAGGGGTAGGGACGTGGCGCGAGGCGGTCGCGCCAACCGGAGTGGGGTGAAGGTCAGTCGGTCACCGGGTGCGGCTTGACCAGCGAAACCGGGGCTTCGACCGGTCGTACGGGGATGTCGGGCCGGAAGGGCTTGAGGGCGGGAAGGTCGGGCACCAGGTACGCGGACTCGCGGCAGATCTCGGCGGCGTCGGCGAGGGACAGGTAGGGGGTGCGGATGCGGGACCAGCCGCCGGACGTGTCACCGGCCACGGCGAGGCCGGGCCGTTCGGGGGCGATGGCACAGGCGGCGTAGACCGCCTCGGGGGCGATGTCGCCGAGCGCCATTTTGGCGGAGGCTTCGTCGTTGACGCGGTGGCAGACGCGGCCGGTCAGCTGGGCCCGGAGCATGGTGGCGCCCTTGCCGAGTTCGGCGCCGAAGCGCTGTCCGCAAACCTCCAGGTAGATGCCGGCGGCGCGGCCGAGCTGGGCGAGTCGGATGAGTTGGGTGACCATCTCGTCGCGCCGCTCCTCGTCCTTCTTCGAGGCGATGAGGAAGAGTTCGGCCACCTCGTCGACGAACAGCACGATGGGTACGGGCCGTTCCTGCTCGGGCAGGCCCCAGATGTCGGAGGTGATCTCCTCGTCCGGGGTGCCCGGGGCGATGCCCTGCCGGGCCTTGATCAGGTCGTATCGGTCCTCCATCTCCTTCACGAGCACGGGCAGCAGTTCGGCCGCCTGCCCCGGGTCGGTGGCCAGCGCGGAGAGCCGGGCGGCGAACGGCGCCAGCTCGACGCCGCGCTTGCAGTCGATGCCGACCAGGGTGACCGGCTGACGGGCGAGCCCGGTGATCAGGTGGCGCAGGTACATGGACTTGCCGGACAGCGTGGCGCCGAGGGTGAGTTGGTGCGGGATGGTGCGGTAGTCGCGCACGAAGGGCATGGCGTCCTCCCGCAGCGCCACCGGCACCTTGAGAAGCCCGCCGCCCGTCCTACGGGGCATCCGCACCCGGTTCAGTACGTCGAAGCCGACCAACCGGAGCTCTACGACACCGGGCTTGACGGTGGTGACGTACACGGCGTGAACGCCCCAGGCATGCCGCAGCCGTTCGGCCGAGGCGGCGATGTCGGCGGGTTCCTGTCCCGGCGCGAGCCGCAGCCGAAGCCGCAGCCCGGTCGAGGTGGGCCGGATGATGCCCCGACGCGGAGGCACGGGCCGTACCTCCCGCCGAGTGGTCGCCTTCACCGCGAGGACCCTCAGCCGGGAGGGGGCGACGGTCAGTCCGCACGCCTCCATGACCGAGCCGTACGAGCCGAGCAGCCGGGCCGTGGATATCGGCAGGCCGGCTGTGGCCCAGTAGACCGCCGGGTGCTTGGCCCGGGTGTAGGCGGCCCCGCCGCCGAGCGCGGCGAGGGGACCACCCACCTCCAGGAGCGTCGTCAGGTCGGCCATCAGGCGGCGGCCCCCTCGGAGGCCGGGAAGGCGGCCGGGGTGACGGCGGCGGCCCGGAAGGCGATGCCGTGCCGCTGCTGCCCGTTGAACACGGACTCCCACGGCCGGGCGACCAGACCCGGCAGCGAGACCGGCGCGCCGAGGGCCAGCCCCTCGGAGATGCCGCCCTCCGGGACGGTGACCTTGATCAGCGACGACTCGCCCTCCTCGATGTAGACGACGCCGAGCGTCATCAGCGCCTCACCGCTGACGGCGTCCACGGCCCGCTCACCGGTCTGGCGGTCGCGAACCTTCGGCTCGGGAGCCTCGGTCAGCAGGATCGTCGCGGCCGAGGTCTCAACGCGGATGGTACGCAAGGGAGTTCCCCTATCTACTCGTCTATACATGACGCGTCCTGCGAACCCGACTCTCCGGGATCACGTGGACCACCCTGCCACACAACTTGCCCACTCGTCTATACGAGTATGCGTGTTGGGGTGTACGAGTCCGAGAATCGCCCCCGCGTACCACCGCAAACCATGACGATCAGGTCGCCGGGAGCTGATACGACAGCACGTACGCGTCTGCCGCCATCACCGTGTCGCAGACCTCCACGGGCCGACCCTCGGTGTCGAAGGCAGTTCGGATCAGGTGAATGACCGGCACACCGGAGGCCAGCCGTAGCGTCTTCACCTCGGCGGGCGAGGGCATCCGGGCCCGGATCTCTTCCTCAAAGTGATCGAGGCGATGACCCAGCTCCTCAAGGCGGGCGTAGATGCCACCAGGCCCCGGGTTGGGTTCGGCGATCGGCGTCCCCCGTGCGATGTCGAGGGGCAGGTAGGAGGTGGCGAACTCGACGGGCCGGCCGTCGAGGAGGTACCGGCGCCTGCGGGCGAGCACTCGCCGCACGGACCCAAGCCGGGCGGAGACGTCCTGGCCGGCTTTCTCTTCCTTGACCTCAAGGCTGTCGACTTGCGGGTGACTGCCGGCGGCGTTGGCCTCCACGATGAACGCGGACTTGCCCTGCTCACGGTGGCGCCGGGCGAACCGGTCGGAAGCGAGGCGCCGCACAGGCGGCCGGGGACGCACGAAGACGCCCTTGCCGTGCTCGGCATGCACGAGCCCTTCCCCCTGGAGGATCGAGAAGGAGTTCCGGACGGTCATCCGGGAAACCCCGTAGTGCTCGACAAGGTCAGCTTCGGAGGGCAGCTTGTCGCCCTCGTGGAATCGCCCACGGTCGATGGCCTCGCGCAGCTGGTCGGCGATCTGCCGGAAGACCGCACGATCGCTCGTGGGGTCGAGATCGCCGAGGAGGCCGGAAGGAAGAGGACTCACAGGTACTCCTTTAGGTATCTAGACGAGTGGGCGAGTGTTGTTGCTACGGTGGAGAGCCTAGCCAGCCGAGAGGGCCGAGGAACGTGAGCACACAGCGCCCGCACTCCGTGAGCGTCGCCGGGGTCGTCGTCGACGACCAGGGCCGTGCCCTCCTGATCCAGCGCCGCGACAACGGCAAGTGGGAACCCCCGGGCGGCGTCCTCGAACGCGGGGAGACCATCCCCGAGGCCCTCCAACGCGAAGTCCTCGAAGAGACCGGCATCAAGATCGCGCTTCCCGCGACCCTGACCGGCGTCTACAAGAACATGACGGGCCTGATCGTCTCGCTGGTCTTCCGCTGCGAGGCCGCCGACGGCAGCCCCACCACCGGTGACGAGACCCGCGCGCTGCGCTGGGCCACCCGCGAAGAGGTCACCGAGCTTGCCGACGAGGCTTACGCGATCCGCGTCCTGGACGCACTCGACGCGGCGTCTCCACCTGCCATCCGCGCCCACGACGGCGTGAAACTCGTCTAGCCCGAACCCGCTGCACATGGCGGCCTACCTGCACGAAGGAACTTGTATGCACGAGTATACGAGTACAGCCCGGGTCTGGGGACTCACTTGCCCAGGTTTTCCGGAAGAGGTCAGCCGGGCCCGCCGCTGGACCCGCGACATCCTGCGCGGCTCCCCTTTAGCCGAAGACGCCGAACTGATCGTGAGCGAGCTCAGCGCGAACGCGATCCTCCACACCGCCAGCGGCCTGGAATCCGGCAGATTCCACCTGGCCCTCGCGGTCTCTCCGCAGGTGGTGGCCCTGTCGGTCACCGACGACGGAGGCGGCGCCACCGCCCCCAAGGTCGAGGACCAGGACGGCGAGGCCGAGCACGGCAGGGGTCTGGGCATGGTCAGCGTCATCGCTCACCGCGTCGTGGTCCACGACAGCGATGGCGGTCACACCGTCACCGCGGAACTCTTCACCGACGGCCATCCGGGAGGGCCTCTTTGGTGACGCCGACCTCGACTGCAGCCTTACCCGGAACGGCCGGCGCACGGCACGGGACGTACCGCTGCCTGGCCGCCGCCTATCCCCAGCACGAAGCCCGCTCCATCTCTCTCGGAGTACACGACGCCACGAGCGCCCGCTTGGCATTGCGCTGGCTCAGAGAGCGCACGAGCCACGTCACCGACCAACTCGACGCCCCGCACGGACGACCAGGCCGTCACTGGCTCACAGACGAGGCAGAGCACGAACGAGCCCTCACCTACCTGACCACAGGCACGGCCTACCAACTCACCCTCTACGACGAGCACACGCGCTATGTCCTCGTCGTCTACCCACCAGGAGCGACCGCATGAAGGCACCCAGGCGCGGCTACTGGTGCGAATGCTGGACCGAAGACCTCACCAACGGGCAAGGGCCGGCACTGCGGGCCTCCATCGACGCCTACTCGGCGCCCCAGGCAGACAGATGGGTCGCGGTCACACTCCGCACCATCTCACCGGCTCTCGATCCCGACGCATCCCAGCAGGCATGGGACTGGCTCTACACCGGCCGCATCGAGACCAGGAGAGCCCTCCTACGCGCCGAGCCCTGCACGGTGTCAGTCACCCAGGCCAGCACCCGCATCACCTGGACGATCCGCCCAGTGCTCTTCGTGCCACTCGCACACCGACAGAGCATCGAACTCCCAGCGTGCGCCCACAACTTCGCGCCCCAGCCGTCCGTGTCGTCCGACTGAGTTACAACTTTCTCTACTGGTTCAAGGCGGCTCGCTCCGCTCACCGCGCGCAGCCCGGCCCCCGGCCGGGCCTGCGCTCCTGTCTCCGCCCCGCTCCAGCCCGGCCGGCGCCCGTGCCGCGTGTATAGAGCAGCCACCTGAGGCCAGAGAAGGGGTACGTCGTGGCTGGGCCGGTCGGCTCCACGGCTTTACGGAGCCACTTTGGCGCGAGCCTCGAAGATCATGGCCCCAACGTCGTGCCTTAGCGGGCAGGTCCACAGACTGCCCGACGCGCCGCAAGCTTACGGGGCCATGATCACTCGCGCCAAAGCAGCGCCACCCCAAAGCCGCTCCGCCGACCTCATGCGTTAGCAGCCAAGTCTCCGCTCTGACTCGGCACACTTGCTGCGGCATTCAACGTCTGCTGCGCCAACTTTTTGTAACCGGTTGCCGTAATACTCCTCCAGGACAAATAGAACCCGGCGGCACCCAGACCGCCAAGCATGATGACTGCGATAAAAATGCCCAGTCGATTCTCGACCGGAAACCGCCAGACGAGCAACGAGCCCGCAAGGGAAAGCAACAAGCAGTCCAAAAACCATCCTCGACAAATACGCATGCGCGACCGAGCGTAGTCGGACATCGCCATCAAATGCGGAAAATCGATAATGATTCTTCGCGCTTCACCGTAGGCTGCATTGGTCGCGAAATAGCGTCGCCGCAGCCGCCTTCTCGGCGACGTGAGCAAATAGTCAGCAGCGCGGTCAAAAACGATACCCAGAGCGTACGCGGTGGATAGCGCCACGCCTGAAGCAGGAGTAGAGGAAAGAACCGTTGCGAGCTTTCGCATGTCGCCATAACCAACGACAGCGGATACGCAGCCAAAAACCCCCGCAAGTGCGCCGATGCCAATCACCAACACTTCAACGAACATGGCCGTAGCCGCAACAACCCCTGAGGCTTCAGGCTTACTAAGTTGACTCACAGAGACACACCCCAGGCATCCGCCATGTCATCGAGCATCGACATTGGTAGTTCATCGACCCAACGCCCATGCAATAATAACTTTGAGCTGGTAAGGCGCTCAAAGATGATTAAGCTCTCGGGTTGGCTAGCAAGAATATAACGTCCGTGACGCAAGAAGTGATCGCTTTCAGGGCCGTAGTCTTTGTACGCGCGTTCTAAGTCTTCTCGTCGCTCGTCAATGAACTTCTCAAGCCGTTCCGGGTAGGCGACAGGATCAGGGATAGCTTTCACCAGTACGTCGACTACTTCTTCGGATAGGTCTCGCCGAGACCTATGCTCCGTAAACGTGCGAAAGAGGTGCTCGGCTTCATCCAAGAGACGGTTACTTTGGGCAACATCGGGGTAGTGCACCATGGCTTCGACCCCCCGTCGGACCTCAAGATCGTAAAGCTCGATCAGAGCAATCAAACGGTACAGCGAGCGTCTGACATTGGATGGTACGGCTGACGCTTCGGCCTTGTACATCAGCTTGTGCGACATCCTGGCCCACAAGTCCATGGCCTCAGTTCGGATCTGGATCTCGCACTCGTAAGGCTTGCCGTCGTCACTCGCTTGGTCGCCCGATGCGATCACCTGAACATGCAGCCGCGGATACTGAAGACGATCTTCCGCACCGACAACGAGTCGATCATCCTCCGGCTCGCCGACTACAGTGAGTGACTCCTGCACTAGGTCAAGCATGGGATTCAGCAGTCCCTCATGCTGCACCACTACCCGCACGCCAGCCTTGTCAGTAACTTGCGCCCAAGGATCGGTGTAATTCTTGTGCTGAACCTTGGTTACGAAGCTGCCCACGTCTTTAGCTCGGCAGGAGATTTCGCAATTTATCCGCGATCGGGCTGCCCGTCGCCGAAGATGGGCAGCTGTCAGCTTGGCCGCAATCTCGATGCGAGGGCGTTCACGTTGGTACCGAGAGAATACTTCATCAATCACGTTGCCTCATCGAAGGACAGGAGCGTCCCCGCTGACCTCACCCTGGCCGGCTGTTTGGTCGCTACGCGTTCGCCGAGTTCGTCGACCTCCTCCTGGTGAGGCATATGCGGTTGCAGTCGTCACGGTGCCAGTGACAGTGACGCTAGTGATGCCGTCACCTTGGTCCTCCAAGAGAATGGCGTCATCTTCACCGCTAGCGTCACCCACTGGAGCCACAATGAAGGCGCCATTGGCGAAACCGACACGCATATTTTTCATGCGGCTCTCAACATGCTCCGTGTCCTTGTCGAAAGTGCGGCAAGGAACCTCGGCGGCTCGCAGATGTTCAATGAATGCATCTCTATGCGTGACATCTAGATGCTGCTGCGCAAATGTGACTGGATTGAGAAACTGAGTGGGGCTCTGCAGTTCCGCCAACGTTGCCATGACATAGTTTATCCGGGTGTCCGGATCTGCAATGTAGGAGTTAATCCACTCGATTGCGGCGTCATGGAAACGCCGGGTTACTTCCCGAGGTTCACTTTTCTGCTGGCACCCCAAGAAGCGTTCGAGGAAGAACACCGCCATTCGTCCAGACAACTGCCGGTCTGCCGCCCAGCCTTCAATTCTGTCCTCGCTAACTCCATCCTCTGAAAAGAGCGCCACCTTATGAATCTTAGATTTCTCTGTAAGCAGTAGATCGGCAAGATACTTCATATCGAAGGTACGCAAGCCGTTAACAACTGTTTCAGTCGCCTGCATACCCGTCTCTTGCTCGAGCTTTACGATCAGCAGGGACTTTTTATCTGCTAATCGAGCGTCCGCCACAAGCAGCATCCCTGCGGAGTTTACGCCCGATTGACTGCTCCGTAGGAGATGCACAAGGTCCACAGAGACGTCGACGAGATTAGCCTCTCCAGTGAGGTACGAGTAAACGTAGTCAGGACACGACGATTTCGAGTCCGGGTTTTCGACTATCTCCCGCCCACTCAGGGCGAGAACTCCTCTTAGTCGTGCCTGAAGCGCGGTGCGCACGTCATGGTTCAAGTTGCATGGAGCTTGACTAAGAGGGATCGATTCATTGGGATCAGTCCGTCTGCGCTGTGGCACAACGTGAACTATCGCCTGCTCGATGACGAGATCGCCGAAGTCTGTCCGCAACGCTTCCCACCCGTAGCTCACCCATCGGCCCACTGGCCGGCCGTCGACTTCCCCCCGGCACGCCGTGTCGCTGGGGCGTAGACGCGCACCCCGCACGAGCCATGGCGCGCGTACTCGTATGGTGACACACCGCGACAAGGTTGTGGAGATCGCGGAGGTGCACTCGTTGAGGCAGAGCCAGCCAGCAGCGCCATTTGGTCTGCCAGACTTGAGAGGACCCGCGTAAATCGAACTGGTTGTCGATTTTCGCTTCGCGCGGTCACCCTTCGATGGCAAGAGCAGTAGGGGGCCCACCGTCCTTCAGTATCGCGCTGATTTGCTGGGTGCGCTTTGCGGCATCTTCAAAAGCGGCTACAGAGATGTCTCGCCGTAGATGCACGGCATCGTTCCTCATACGGCGTAGAAGGTCAATCTCCTTTCCAATCCCAGGCGGCATGTCGAGGAGCTTGAGTAGGTGAGTCACAGGCACAGTAGACCGGACGGAAACGCCGGCACGCTGAGCCAATTCGTTCAGGGTGGCTTCGAGTTCCACCCAGCTATGCAAAAACTCCTGCAATGCACTCCCTGAATCGCGCTTGGGCCCGTGGATTTCGACGTGGCTTGAGTGAGAGGTGTTGCGAATGTCATCATAAATGGCGTAGCGCGACGGATCCTCCGCCAGCAGTGCATCTACAACCTGCTCTGCCAAGGGCCGCTCTTCTACGGCACCATGTAGGGACTCTAGGTACTTCTCAAGTTCCTCCGGCGTGGTTTTGTTGAGGCGCTTGAGGAGTGCAAATAGATCGTCAACTTTCCCTAGACCTGAGTCACCGACAGGCTCTGTGAGAGAATCATGAGCGTGCCGCAGGAGATGCGCGGCGAGTTCATAATGGTTCAAAAATTTAGCCCCGTTACGAGCGACGCGCGCTTCTCCGGCTTCCTGGAGCAGCCTGAGAGAGATCTCGCCCGCGATCACAAGGCCGTTCAACTGGTCGAGAATCGCGTGCTCCTCCCCGGACAGATCCCCTGCCATCTGCTTGTAAGCAAGATCGTGTTGCACCTCCGACCAAGCATGCATCAGAACTGACGCCACCTGGATCTCTACTCGCGCATTTACATACCTCTTATCTGCGTCGCCGATAAAATTCTCCTTTGGTTGCACTCGATAGTGCACTGCTGAGTAGCCAGAGAATCTACGGTCGGGTGCGGTTTCCTCAGCACCGGGAAAAACGCGCTTGGCATCCCACTGGTCGAAAAGGCGCGTAATCGCCTTATCAACTTGCTCTTGCTCCTTAGGGAAGTAGAGGGCAACTCTAACACCCGCCAGATCGACAATATCATCAAAGATGTCTTCTACCGATTTATATCTATTCTTAGCGTCGCGTTGCGAGCATTTATCCCTAAGGCGCTCGATGTCTTTTGCTCGGTGGCTCACGAGGCAGCGAACACCCGACGACCGTAGGTCGGCTTCTAGTATCTGCGCAACCAGTCCGGCTGCCCTACTGTAAAAGTCGTACTCTTTCGTATAGCGGTCGATGAATTGCTCAATATAGCTCATTCTTACCTACTTGAATCTTCGTAAGCTGTCGCGCTGTACCGACCCGCGCGCGCATGGAGCTTTCACACCGCTAGCTATGTGCCCTATCCAGTACTTGCACGGCGCTGCACGCTAAGTGCCGGCAGAATCTTCGAGGGGAACTACCGGGGGTGAACGGTGGCTGAGTGGAAGCAGAGCAAGTGCGGCTGGCCGACGGCATCTGGAAGGCGTTGCCAGAACAAGACGCTGAAGGGCACCTCACGCTGCTACCTACACCAAGGTGATTGGACAAAGCGCGGCCAGGCCGAACTGAAGAAGAGGGTGAGCAAGCGCCGCAAGAAGCAGGGCACGGTCGGGGGCGAACGTCCAACTGCGTGACAACGCCGACGGACAACGGCGAACGAGCGCGAACGCGTACGCTCCATCGATGCAGGTGAGGGGCGCACCAACCCAGCACAGCCCCAAACCAAGTTGCGTCGGGACAAAGAGCTTATGGGTTCACGTATCAGCGTAGAGGCTTCCTGCGCAGCTTGGGGAGGGGCTTGGCGGAACCGAACTGCCAGTCGAGACGGCTGCCAGGATTCTTCTCGATCTTCAGCATGACCGACTGGGAAGCGGAGAACTTGAGGACGAGTCCAGCGCGAAACCTTCCATCTGCTTGCCTGTCCCAGACAAGTTCACTGTTTGTCCTGGCCCACACAGCCGCGTCCACGAACCGTGAGAGCACGGGTGGTAGCTCGGCGTCCTTCTTCTTGTCCTCGTCCATCAACTCTTCCCCCCACACTTCTGAGAGATCGGCGCCATGACGATCTCAACGTTCGTACGTCTCTCGGCCTCCAGCTCACGCTTCCTGGTCTCGGCCGCGCTCGCACTCTAGGACACGACGGACCGGACCCGCTGACGATTCGGGCAGTTCCGCTCCACCGTGGACTCGTCCACGGTGCCGACGAGGTGGCCGCCCTCCTGGTCGACCAATAAGAGCCTGATAGCGATCCTCGCTGGGCCACGACGACGGACGGCCCGATCGCGGTGTGTTCACCGGCAGCCCCCGCCAGATTCCGCTCGCCCTCGGTATCACACCAGGCCAAGCCCTGTCCCTCGCGGACGCGCTTAGCCGACCGTGGTTGACATCCCCGGCTGACATCAACGACGGCATACGCGCGTACCCCGAAGCGGCCACTCGTGGTCGTCCGGTCTTGGGGGTGCCACGGGCTTACAGGACGCTGATCGAACTCCTAAAGCGGGTGTCGCAGGTTCGAATCCTGCCGGGGGCACAACGCGTTAACCGCTGACCTGGGGTTTTTCGCCCAGGGAGGCACTCCACTCGGCCTCGGACTCATCGTCCGGGGCCGTTTGCGTGAGCGGGAGGACGTCACCGTCGCGGTGGGCCGGAGGCTCCGCCGACCCGAGTTGGGGCGACAGGCCGTAGACACCTGGCACCCACACGTTCCGGCATGCTCAGGCGGACCACGCCGCGAGGAGCTCAGACGGGCCGTACGCAGCGTCGAGCCCCGCGCAGTCGGTCCCGCTGCGCGAGATGGCGATCACCGGCACGGGATCAGGCGTGAGCGCGGCGCGGTGCCGGTGCAACGCGGCGAGATCGTGCCGGTCGAACGGGGAGTTCTCCAGCCACTTCACCGAGCCGACGAACAACAGCTCCTTGGCGATCGGCGCGCGGTCCGCTCCCACGACGTCGATCTCCACATCGTTGGTACGGGTCCAGTAGCCGCCGATGGCGGGGGCGGCGGGGAGGTTCGCGTCGGGCAGCAGCCGTGTCAGCGCCTCGCGCACCAGAGGTTCAACGGCCCTGCCGCGCCAGCTGGTCCAGTTCTCGCGGATGCGTCGCAGCGTCAGGTCACCCCGGCCCCGCTCGATCTCCTCCATCGCCGGGCCCAGGAGCTTCAGCCAGAAGCGGAGGTAGGGATCCGCGACCCGGTAGCGGCGATCCTTCGAAGGCCGCGTGGACACGGGAAGCTCCGCCGCGATCACCCGCTTGTCCGCAAGGATCCCCAGCGACCGCTGCAGCGGGGTCGACCCGATCCCGCCGGCGGCGCGGGCAATATTGGAGAACGTCCGCTCACCGCTGCCGATCGCCGAGAGGACGGTGCGGGCTTGGACCTGCTGGGGGAACTCTGCAGCAAGTGAGCGTTCCGCCGACACCAGCAAGGCCGAGACCGGATCGCTGAGCGCCGTCTGCAGGAACTCCCACATCCCGGCGCCGTGCGTCCACTCTGCACAGATCAGAGGCAGTCCACCGGTGATCAAGGCCGCATCGAAGGCCGAGGCGGGATCGAGGCCAAGCATCTCGCCCACCTCCGCCGGGTTGAGCGGACCCAGCACCATCTCCCGTCCGCGCTGGTGGAACGGGCGTCCATAGCTGTTCAGCGCCTCCATCATCGACAGGTCGGAACCGATGAGAACCAGCAGAACCGGCTTCTTCTCCAGCACTCGGTCCCAGGCCCGCTGAAGCATGCCCTCGAAGGCGCCCTCCGCATCCATCAGATAGGGCACCTCGTCCATGACCACCACGCTCGTCCGGTCGTGCGGCAGTGCCGCCGCCAGTACGTCGAAGGCCGCATCCCAACTCGCCGGGCGGGCCGCGGACAGCAGATGCGCCAGCGGAAGGCTGGACGACTGCGCATCCTGGCTGAGCCGCTCCAGGTCCGCCCCCGGCGACGCCCCCGTGGCGGCATAGAAGAGGAACGGCGCACCGGACCTCTCGGCGAACCGCTCCACCAGTCGCGACTTACCCACCCGGCGGCGCCCGCGAAGCATCACGCACCGCCCCGGCCGCTCCCCACCGACCCCGGCCGTCACCTTGCCCAGTTCGCGATCCAGCGTCTCGAGCTCGTGCCGCCTGCCCACGAAATCTGCCATGCCGCCGCCTCCCAGTGGCATCTAACGCCGCGGATACTAACACAATAGTTACTTACATTACCGTTAGTTATAGGTAGCTCGGGGAGATGCTAGCCCCCGGGTTCACGTCGCCGCGGGGTGCAGCGCTCACCGGTGTGACCACCAGGTCAGTGGTGCCGCTGGTCTTGTTCCGACCCCCTGGTGACGAGTCCACCGCGCCGGTTTCTCACTGGTCGTGGGCTCGCTGGTCGGGATGCCAGCCGACGGGGAGCGGGCGTGAGCGAGATCAGCGTGCCGGACGGATGGCAGACAGTACGCTGAATCCAGCGGGATCGGGCCCGCAGCACAGTGTCCGGGAGGTGCTTCATGACGGCCCAGATGGTGGCCCCGGCATGGATGCATGAGCAGATCACGGCGGAGGAGTACGAGTCCTGGTCCGAGGAGCAGTGCGCCGGTATCGAGATCGTGGACGGAATGGTCGTCGTGAGCCCGAGTGCGTCCAAGCGGCACAACCGGCTGGCCCGGATTCTGGCGAACGCCCTTGATGCCGCCGCGGGCCCGGAGTGGAATGCCGACACGGACTTCGACGTCCGGCTTCAGGACGTCCCGCTCACCAGTCGCCGCCCGGACGTCGTCGTGTACCGCGCGGACACGATCGACATCACCCCCACCCGCCCTGAGCACGTGCTGCTGGTCGCGGAGGTGGTGTCGCCGGGCTCGGAGACCACCGACCGGATCGTGAAGGTCGACCAGTACGCCAAGGCAGGCATCGGCTTCTACTGGCGGATCGAGCAGGCCGCGACAGGCGTTGCTCTCGTGTACACCTACGTTCTCGACCCCGCGACGAAGACCTACCGGGACGGAGACGTGTTCACCGGCGTCCTCAAGGTAGCGGCCCCCTTCCCGGTGGAGATCGACCTCGGCCAGGTCTGACCTACGCGCTGCTCAGCAGCCGGCAGCGCGTGAGCCATGCGTGAGCGGACGACCCGATACAGGGCGGCATAAGCCGGATCGAGTGGCTCGCCGTGCGGCTCCGACCAGGGGAAACGGCAACGCTCGGCAGCGCCGGGCACCCCCTGGCAAGGATCCGATCCCACTCCTAAAGCGGGTGTCGCAGGTTCGAATCCTGCCGGGGGCGCCACCTGGTCAGCCTTGCCTGGGCATCGTCGCAGGTCAGTGCTGTGTTTTGTCCGTCGACGGCGGTCGTGGTCGTGCGCCCCTCGGGAACCGGGGAAAAGCCGAGTCGGCGGAATCGCATCCAGACCGAGGAGAAACCGCAGGTCGCGGCCCCCTCGTCCATGGCCTGAAATGTGAGCGGCCAGCCACAGGTTCGAGCCCTGCGGGGCACCCAGAACATGGCTGGTCTCCTGCTCAAGGGCCATGGGGCCCGGCGGCCGTCGGCAGGCGCCACGAGCCGGGGGGCCTGCGCCTGATCAGCCCCGTGCAACCGACGGCCCTCTCGGTACCAACCTCTCGGCGTCGCTCGAATCCGGTTCAGGCACGGATTTCGTGATCGACCAGTGGCTGCTGGACGATCTGGAAACTCCACCGAAGCAGCGGCACGCCGTGCAGCGCATCCTGACCGGGCTTCAGCGCGAACTGGGGCGTGGACCGCCCGTCAACCGTGTGGGACTTCGCCCTTCGGCGAAGGCAGGAGATCGCCGAGGCGGCCGGGGCGGCACCCGCGGCGGGGGA
>NZ_JBHUDX010000115.1:0-8188 GCF_042678285.1 Streptomyces caeni | reverse complement strand
CGGGGCCCCGGGCCGACGGGGGCGCCGGGGCGCCGGGGCGCCGGGGCGCCGGGGCGCCGGGGCGCCGGGGCCAAGGATGCCGACCGGGACCGGGAGAGATGATCCGGGGCGGGGGTCGGCCGGTCCAGGTGCCTGCCCCGAACGGCCCTGGCGATGGCGGGGCGCCGGTTCGCACCATCGTGTGCATGGTGGTCCACCTCGGGCCGGGGGCGCTTGCCACCCGTCGGCGAGGAGCCGCGGCGACATCCCCGCCCATGCCGGACGGCGGGCCGCCCACGCCCGGAATGAGCGCCGGCGAGGTGTTCGGGGCGCTGGCACCTCGCCGCGCGGGCTGACGGAGCCGGAGGCGTACGCCAGGCGCGCGCGGTACGGGCCCAACGAACTGCCCCGGGCGCGGCGGCGGGGCGTGGGGCGGCAGCTGGCGGGTCAGTTCACGGATCTGTTCGCGGTGATGCTGCTCGTCGCCTCCGGGATCACCTTCCTGGCCTACGGGCTCCAGGACCCCGTGACGCCGGGACCCTGCAGCTGGCTGTGGCGATCCTCGGCGTCGTGGTGCTGAACGCGGCGATCGGGTTCACCCAGGAGTACTCGGCGGAGCGGACGGCGGAGTCGTTGCAGGCCATGGTGCCGTACACCTGCCGTGTGCTGCGCGGCGGGCAACGGCGGGAACTGCCGGCGGCCGAGCTGGTCCCGGGCGATGTGGTCGTGCTGGATGCGGGGGACGCCGTGCCGGCGGACTGCCGCCTGGTCGAGGCGTACGAGCTGTCGGTGGACAACGCGCCGCTCACCGGGGAGAGCACCGCCGTGGGCCGTACCGCCGAGCCGGTGGCGGACGGGCCGGTGCTCCACGCCCGCAACTGCGTGTTCATGGGCACCGACGCCGTCGCCGGGTCCGGCCGGGGCGTGGTGTTCGCCACCGGCGCGGCCACCGAGTTCGGACGGATCTACCGGCTGGCCGCCGCCGCGCCACGGCAGAGGACGCCACTGCAACGGCAGGTGGCCGTGATGGCTCGCCGGGTGGCGGGGGCGGCGCTGGCCATCGGCGCCCTGCTGTTCGCGATCCGCCTGCCCTCGGGGCAGCCCCTGGTCGAGTCGTTCGTCTTCGCGCTCGGTGTGATGGTCGCGCTCGTTCCGGAGGGCCTGCCCGCCACGCTGTCGGTGTCGCTGGCGATCGGTGTGCGCCGTATGGCCCGCCGCCACGCGCTGGTCAAGAAGCTGCTGGCGGTGGAGGCGCTGGGGGCCACGACCGTCATCTGCACCGACAAGACCGGCACGCTCACCCAGGCCGAGATGACCGTCACCCGGATCTGGGCGGCCGGGGTGTCGTACCCCGTGACGGGCGTCGGGTACGCGCCGACCGGTGACGTCGCCGACGCGGCGCCCGTGCGCGAGCTGCTGCGGGTCGCCGGGCTGTGCTGCAACGCCCGGCTCGTACCGCCGTCGGGGCGGCGCGGCTGGCGTGTGCTGGGCGACACCACCGAGGGGGCCCTGCTCGTGGCGGCGGCCAAGGCGGGACTGGACCTGGCCGCCGAGGAGGCCGCCGCGCCCCGGGTGACGGAGTTCCCCTTCGACTCCCGGCGCAAGCTGATGACCACCGTGCACAGGACCCGCGCAGGTCATCACGCCTACGTCAAGGGCGCGCCGCAGGAACTGCTGGCGCGGTGCACCGCCGCCGAGTGGCGGGGCGGCCCTCGGCCGCTGACGGACGAGCCGCGGGCGGCGGTCGCGGCCGCCGCCGACGACCTGGCGGCCCAGGGGCTGCGGGTCCTGGCGGTCGCCCGGCGCACGGTGCCCGGCCCCCGTCCGGCGCGGGCCGACGCCGAGTGCGGACTCACCCTGCTCGGTCTCGCGGGCATGCAGGACCCGCCCCGCCCCGAGGTCGGCATCGCCCTCATGGCGGCCACCAGCTACGCACCGGTGCTCCAGTCGGTCTTCAACACCGCGCCGCTGGCCACCGGCGACTGGGCCGTCCTGGTGGCCCTGGGCGTGCTGCCCCTGCTCGCCGACGAAGCCCGCAAGGCGTGGCTGCGCCACCGTACCGAGGCCCGGAACCGGAAGGGAGCACGGTGATGAGAGTGATCATCGTGGGATGCGGGCGCGTCGGCTCCGAGCTCGCCGCCCTGCTCGCCTCCGAAGGCCATGACGTCCGCGTCGTCGACCGGCGGGCCAAGGCGTTCCGGCGGCTTCCCGAGAGCGACCGGATCCAGCGCCACGAGGGCAACGGCTACAGCCGCGCCGTCCTGGAGGCGGCCGGGATCGAGCACGCCGACGCGTTCGCGGCCGTCACCTCGGGCGACAACAGCAACATCGTCAGCGCCCGTACCGCCAGGGAGACCTACCGGGTCCCGGTCGTCATCGCCCGTATCCACGACCCCCGCCGTGCCGACATCTACCGGGAACTGGGCATCCCGACGATCGCGAGCGTCCGCTGGACCGTGCGCCAGGTCCACCAGATGCTGCTGCACCGCCATCTCACCCCGGAACTCAGCTTCGGAAACGGGGAGACCCTGCTCGTCCGCTCCGAACTGCCCGCCTACCTCGCCGGACGGCGACTGGCCGAGTTCGACGTCGACGGCGAGATCCGCGTCGTCGAGATCACCCGCGGCGGCCGCTCCCTCGTCCCCGCCCACGGCAGCATTGCGCACCCGGGCGACCTGGTGACGTTCGCGGTGGACGCCACCGCGCTGGGCAGACTGCGCGGCTTTCTGGACAAGGAGCTGGGAACATGAAAGCGCTCATCGCGGGTGCCGGACGGCTCGGCACGCAGATCGCCCAGGTCCTCGCCGCTGCCCGCAACGATGTGACGCTCGTCGACGTCGACGAGGACCGTGTCGCCGAGTTCCAGGGCCGCCTCCCCGCGTCGGTGCGGCTGCTCGCCGGGGACGCCTGCGAACCCGACGTGCTGGAACACGCGGGAGCGCACACAAGCGATCTCGTCATCGCCACCACCGGCAACGACGAGGACAACCTCGTCGTCAGCCTGCTCGCCAAGCGCCAGTTCGCCGTGCCCCGCGTCGCCTCCCGGATCAACGACGCGGAGAACGCCTGGCTGTTCGACCAGCGCTGGGGGGTGGATGTCGCCGTGCCCGCCGCCACACCCCTGATCTCGCTGATCGAGGAGGCCACGGGTGCCACCGACACCGTCGCCCTGCTCCGCCTGAGCAAGGCGGGCGTCGACGTGATCGAGACGGCCATCACGCCTGGCTCACGGGCCGCCGGGCGCCTGCTGTCCGACATCGTCCTCCCGGAGGGCACCGTGATCGCCACCCTCGTGCGCGACGGGCAGCCCACCGTCCCCGCCCCGTCGGTCCCGCTGCGGCCGGGTGACGAACTCCTGCTCGTCTCCCACGCCGCGACCGAGCGGGAGATCCACGCGGCCTTCCAGTGACACGGTGCCCCGCTCCGGGTGTCGCAACCAGGGCGCCCGGACCATCATCGAACTGGGGGTACGTCCGTGGGAAGGCGGTGACCGTCATGGGGCTGCCCTTGGTCGTCGGTGTCGACGGGTCCCGGTCGAGTCTGCGCGCGGTGGACTGGGCGGTGGACGCGGCGGTGGCCCACGGGGTGCCGCTGCGCCTCGTCCACGCCTTCCTGTGGCAGCGCTACGAGGGCGCCGAGTTCGCCCGTGACCTGGGCCGTCTTTCCGAGAAGGCGATCGCCGAGGCCCTCGTCGACACGGCCGTCGGCCATGCCAGGCGCCGCGCCGGGGGGCTGGAGATTTCGGCCTCGGTGGTACCCGAGGACCCCGTGCGGACCCTGCTGGACGAGGGTCGCAACGCGTCGATGCTGGTGCTCGGATCGCGGGGCCGCGGCCGGCTGGCCGGACTGCTGCTCGGCTCGGTGAGTCTGGCCGTGGCGGCCCGCGCCGACTGTCCCGTCGTCGTGGCGCGCGGCGCGGACGACGGCTTCTTGGAAGCGCATCCCCGGGTCGCGGTGGGTGTGGGCGCCGCGGGCAGCGGCTCGCAGGCCGTGGCGTTCGCCTTCCGGGAGGCCGAGGTGCGCCACTGGGCGCTGCTGGCGGTGCGGGCCTGGCGCTGCCCGGCGCACGAGCCCATGGACCATCCGCTGCTCACTGGTGACCCCGCCCGTCACCACCGGGAACAGGCGGCGGAGATCCTCGACGAGGCCCTGGTCCAGGCGGTGCGCGACCATCCCCGGGTGGAGGTCCGCCGGCAGGTGACCGAGGGCCAGGCGGGACACGTGCTGCTGGAGGTGTCCCGCGGCGCCGCCCTGCTGGTCGTCGGCGCCCGGCGCGGGAACGGGCGCTCCGGGCTGCAACTCGGCCGGGTCGCCCACACGGCCCTGCACCACGCCTCCTGCCCGGTCGCGGTCGTCCCCCTGCGAGGGTGATCCGGGGCGTCGCGGCGCCCGGGCCCTCCCCCTGCTCAGTCGATCTCCAGGACGTCCCGCACGGGTCGGCGCGGTGTCGACTCGCCCGGGGGGCCGTAGCCGATGCGCACCACCATCTGCACGAACCCCATGGCCGACCCGGGGTCCCGGGCCAGCTCGCGCAGATCCTTCCACTCCAGGGCGTGGGACGTGAGGGACGTGGCCAGTCCGTTCAGTGTGGCCAGCAGCAGCACCCGCTCCATCGCCTGTCCCGCCCGCAGCCAGTCGGGCAGCCGGTCGTAGGTGGTGCCCAGGATCGCCAGGCGCGGTGTCGCCTCGAAGGCGGCCGTCGGGCGGTCGGGGACGGGCCGGCGGCCCGCGAAGTCGCGTACGGGTGCCCGGCCGCGCAGCTTGCGCGGTCCGAAGGCGTAGTCGGGGATGCCGTCGACGGCCGTCCCGGCGTCCTCCGCCCCGAGGCGGGACCACCGGCGGATGTCCTCGAACCGTTCGGGATCCATGGTGTCGCGTCCCTCGACGTCCTCGACCCACTCCAGGAGGGACTCGACGTGCCAGGGGTCCGGGAACACCATCTGGGTGCCCTCCCGGCGGGCGGCCTCGCACAGTGCTTCCTCGACCGGGGCGGGTACCGGCCGGTCCTCGAAGGGGTGGCGGCTGGTGTGCCGGCGGTGGATCGCCGGGAACAGCCGGGCCAGCTCGGTGTCGGGGTGTTCCGTGTCGGTCAGGGTGACCGTGGCGAGCAGGTGCGTGTCGGCGGGGTCGGGAAGCAGCCGGGTGTCCGTGCCCCAGCCGTGGTGGGCCGAGGCGACGCGCAGGTTGAGGAGGGCGGCACCGCAGCCGAGGTGGAGGGCGCGGTGGTCGGGGTCGGTGTGCGGCATCGCCCGTTCGAGGTCGGGACGCAGTTCGAAGGTCCGGGTGCGGGTGGAGAAGCGGAACCTCCACGGCTGGGCGTTGTGCATGGACGGAGCGGCCGTGGCTGCGGCGACCAGGTCCGTGACGGTGGTGGTGTCGAGCGGTGGCGTCGGCATGAGACACAGCTCCCCTCAGGAGAAGGACACGCCGACGGCACGTCCCTGCCGTCGGTGGCGATCACCTTCATTGTCCATCCTGCCCCCGCCACCGGGCGGCACTGCCCCGGTACGACCTGTGCGGGGTGCCGGTCCGGCGCCCCGGTCCGGCGGCGCGGTCCCGGGCCGGACCTCACCGTCCGGCCGGACCAGGTCACCAGACCCGACCTGGCTCGGCCGCCGGGCCGCCGGGCCGCCGGATCAAACGGCCGGGTGCCGCGCGCCGGCTGCGGTATCGCCCGGCACCGCCCGTGCGCCCGGGGCGGGTTCACCGCCGGGATCCGTCCTCCATGAGCCGCCGCAGCGACGGGAGGAGGGCGTCGAGGTCCTGTCCCGTCCGGAAGGCGACGACGGTGGTGCCGCCGTCGCCGGCCGGGTGGGGGGACTGAGGGCTCGGGAAGAGGGCGAGCACCTCGTGCATCGCCTCGTCGACCTCTGCGACCGGGTCGGACGCCTCCCCCCGCAGCCAGCGGCGCAGCACGTGGTTGTGGGCCGCGACCACCGCGGCGGCCATGAGCTCGGCCCGGAGCGACGCCGACTTCGTCGGGTCCCCCATCCAGTCCGAGATGAACTCCCGGAACAGCCGCTGGTACCGGGCCACGCTGGCGATCTCACGGTCGCGGAGGGCGGCCACCTTGCTGGTGAGGGCGTACCGGCGGCGCGCCAGATCCCCTTCGTCGAGGTAGTGCAGCAGCACCAGGCGGACCGCGTCGGACACGGCGACGAGGGCCGTGCTGTTGCTGGAGGTGGCCAGCCGGTCCCTGATCAGCGCGAGCAGCCGGTCGTGGTCGGGGAAGATCACTTCTTCCTTGGACCGGTAGTGCCGGAAGAAGGTCGTGCGCCCGACGCCGGCCCGCTCGGCGATGTCGTCGACGGTGGTCTGCTCGTACCCGCGCTCGTCGAAGAGCGCGAAGGCGGCATCTGCTAGTCGGATCCGCACGGCTGGCTTGCTCATGACCGCTCATCCTTCCCCGTCTCGCCATCCGGGACCACTTGCCCCTCGCAATGGTACTGAGTACCGTCTATAAGACATTGAGTACCAGAGAGGAGATGCGGCGTGGGTTCCGTTGCACGGAGCGAGTCCGGCCTGCCGATCCAGCCGGTCTACGACGGCTGGACGCTGACGGATTTCGACGCGGACGCCAAGCTGGGCGCCCCGGGGCAGTTCCCCTTCACCCGCGGCGTGTATCCGTCCATGTACACCGGCCGACCCTGGACGATGCGGCAGTACGCCGGGTTCGGCACCGCGAAGGAGTCCAACGAGCGCTACCACGAGCTGGTCGGCGCCGGCACCGGAGGACTGAGCGTCGCCTTCGACCTGCCGACGCAGATGGGCTACGACTCGGACGAGTCGATCGCCCAGGGCGAGGTCGGCAAGGTCGGCGTGGCGATCGACTCGCTGGAGGACATGCGCACCCTGTTCCGGGGACTGCCGCTGGACAAGGTGTCGACGTCGATGACGATCAACGCGCCCGCGTCGACGCTGCTCCTGCTGTACCAGTTGGTCGCGGCCGAGCAGGGCATCGCGGGACACCAGCTGACGGGCACGATCCAGAACGACGTGCTCAAGGAGTACATCGCCCGCGGTACCTACATCTTCCCGCCCAAGCAGTCACTGCGGCTGATCAGCGACATCTTCGCGTACTGCCACAAGGAGATCCCGCGCTGGAACACGATCTCCATCTCCGGGTACCACATGGCCGAGGCCGGGGCGAGCCCCGTGCAGGAGATCGCCTTCACCCTCGCCAACGCCAAGGAGTACGTGCGCACGGCGATCGCCGCGGGCCTGGACGTCGACGACTTCGCGCCCCGTCTGTCGTTCTTCTTCGTCGCCCGGACCACGCTCCTGGAGGAGATCGCGAAGTTCCGTGCCGCACGCCGCATCTGGGCCCGGATCATGCGCGAGGAGTTCCGCGCCAAGAACCCCAAGTCGCAGATGCTGCGCTTCCACACCCAAACCGCGGGTGTGCAGCTGACGGCACAGCAGCCCGAGGTCAACCTGGTGCGGGTCGCCCTGCAGGGCCTGGGCGCGGTGCTGGGCGGGACCCAGTCGCTGCACACCAACTCCTACGACGAGGCGATCGCGCTGCCCACCCAGAAGGCGGCCCGGCTCGCCCTGCGCACGCAGCAGATCATCGCGTACGAGACCGATGTGACCAAGACGGTGGACCCCTTCGCCGGGTCGTACGTCATGGAGTCGATGACCGACGACATCGAGGCGGCGGTCATGGAGCTGATGCAGGCCGTCGAGGACCGCGGTGGCGCCGTCGCCGCGATCGAGCAGGGATTCCAGAAGTCGGAGATCGAGAAGTCCGCGTACCGGGTCGCCCTGGAGATCGACAACGGCGACCGGACCGTGGTCGGGGTCAACAAGTTCGCCCTGGACGAGGAAGAGCCCTACGAACCGCTGCGGGTCGACCCCCAGATCGAGCTGGACCAGTGCGAGCGCCTCGCGGCCCTGCGCAAGGAGCGCGACGGCGACGCCGTCGAGCGGGCGCTCGACGCCCTGCGTGCCGCCGCCCGGGGCACCGACAACGTCCTGCCCCCGATGCGCGAGGCCCTGCGGCTGCGCGCCACGGTCGGCGAGGTGTCGCACGCCCTGCGCGACGTCTGGGGCGTGTATCTGCCGCGCGACACCTTCTGACCCCAGATCCCACGCACGACCACGAAGGAGAGCGAGCGGTGAGCACCGATCGCGCAGAACACAGCGACATCGACATTCACACCACTGCGGGCAAGCTCGCGGATCTCCAGCGCCGTGTGCAGGAGGCCAC